>NZ_JAUSUC010000017.1 GCF_030813365.1 Oikeobacillus pervagus | reverse complement strand
TTATCCGAGAAATGTGGGTCAATAATTGGGTCAATGATTTGGAGAATAGCTTGTTGCACTACTCTGTCTAAAACACATGGAATACCCAAATATCGCTTTGTGCCATCAGATTTTGGGATGGCAACCCTTTTAACTGGTTGCGGTTGATAGCTCCCATCTCTTAATTTCTGTTTTAATGGTTCATAGTATTTGCTCATGTGGCTTTTAAGTTGATAGACCGTTATTCCATCCACACCTGGGGCACCTTTATTTGCGAAAACTTTCTCGTATGCATTCCAAAGATTACTATCAGAAACTACTTGTTCGATTAAGTTGATACCATCTTGCTTCTCCATATCCATGCGACATCCCTACGCTCTCCTGTGTACCCTTTAGTTTCCAACTTATCTCTCCATAGGTAGCCATCTTTTTGGTTATTACCGCGATGGTTTTCTGCGCTTGAGCGGTGATGTCTGCACCTCCTTGTTCTTCAAGATTTAAGATTGTTCAGCCCTTCATTTCTATTTGAAATTACTATGGCGTCTGCTGACTTCTCACGATTCATTGGCTTATCATTAAGTCAATTGTTAATTAAATAACCCTCGTGAGACCTCCCCGGGTAAGAGTTATAACCTTCCTCCCATGTAACTGCTGTATTTACTGTATGGAACTCGTGCAGTATCGGACTTTGTTTTGTTTTGCAAACTCATCCATTCCAATTCAGCCTTGTATACAGTTTCTGTTCGTCAGTTCGGGATTTTGCGTCCGACTTCCTTCAGATTTCAGGTCACCCTGAACACCCTTGTCTTTCGCTAACAGTTCCTACTGCAAAGCCTGTAGTGGACTTTCACCACCAAGTTATAGCCCATGCCGGGCGCACAAAACAAAAACCTTGTGAACTTTTGAAGTCACAAGGTTTTTGTTTTATTATGGGACAATTTCTAGCGTGATGGTAAAATTTTGTGGCATTTCACTCTGAACTCTTCATTCTCAAAATGGGCTTTTGTTCATTTCCCACAGGTTTTTGATCATTTCCCAGCAGGATTTGCACTACTCATTCACTTATTTGCGCTTGTTCCCCAGGTATTTGAACATTTCCCAGAATATATGATTATTTCCCACTGATTTTTGCGTTAAATCCAATTCTCCCCTAATAAAAAAATCGCTAAACAACTGTTTAGCGATTTCTTACATTTTTTGTTTTTACTAATTTTAAAATAGGTTGGTAGTCTTTTCCTACAAGTCCTATGCTTTCAACGAATATCTCGATGGCCAAGAGCAGTACTGCAATGACGAGAATGGCTCCCCACATTGTGGATTGTGAGAAAATAATAGCTGCTAATCCAAATAATGCGGCGATTGCATATATGATCAAGACGGTTTGTTTATGGGAAAAACCTAATCTTAATAGGCAGTGATGTAAATGTGATTTATCAGGTGCCGATAATGGCTGTTTGTTAACAATTCTTCTAATTATCGCAAAGAATGTATCAGAAATCGGAACCCCGAGTATAATAACAGGTATGATTAAGGAAATCACGGTAATATTCTTGAATCCGAGTAAGGAAAATACCGCGATCATGTATCCCAAAAATAAAGCCCCTGTGTCACCCATGAAAATTTTCGCCGGGTGAAAATTGTAAAACAAAAACCCAATGGTACTTACCAATAAAATGGAGGCCATAATGGCTACATAGGTATCTCCCATCACGACAGCCATTCCAGCAATCGTAATTAAAGCAATGGAAGAAACTCCTGCCGCAAGACCATCTAAACCATCAATTAAGTTAATGGCATTGGTAATCCCTACAATCCAAAGAAGTGTTAGTGGGATACTCATAAACCCAAATTGTAACTCGCCTCCGAATGGTAAGTTAATAAATTCCAATTGAACTCCACCCCATACGGCAACAAGTAAAGCGGCAATTAATTGACCTGCTAACTTGATTTTTGCTGATAGTTCAATCATGTCATCAAGTACTCCAGTTAAGATGATGACGAAACTTCCAGCAATAATCGCCCAGGCATTCAATGTTGGATCTTCAGGGCGAAGAATGACGACACCTAAAAGGAAACTGATAAATATTGCTAAACCGCCTAATCGCGGCATAATTTTTTGATGGACTTTTCGGTAATTTGGTTTGTCTGTGGCACCAATTTTGAAGGCCAACTTCTTTACTAATGGTGTAATCAGTACAGAACAAATAAAGCAAAGTATCAAGGTCAAATATAACATATAGACCCTCCTTAAAATTAACATGCCCAACTTTCATTCATATCAAAACGTAAAACAATTTCCAAATTTATTTACACATCTTGAAGGATTATACCATAACAAGCCCAATTTGAGAATATATGAATACGAGAATTGTATATTCACAGTTCGTTATAGTAAAAAATGTCGAAAAGAATTAACTATTCTTCTAAATTTTCAACCATCTTTTAACGAATGGCAATTGATATACTTCTTTAACTTTGAATAAGACTGCCAAAATGAGATAAGAACCACCAATGACTAATGTTCCTATGATAATGGATATAAATTTAATTTCTAAAGTATTCGTAAATTGCTTCGTGACCCAGCTTATTGGTAGTAATAGAAGTAATAGTACGAATATTTTTATGACATTCGTATATTTTAATAAATGAATGTGTAAAGATTTTCGTGTCCAAATCATTAATATGACCAGTTGAAAATAAGCTGCTATAGTTGTTCCCCAAGCGATCGCCTCTGCACCTGCTTTATTAATAAATGAAACCACAATGACGATGTTGACCCCAAAAACAGCAATGATCCCGGATAAAACCGGAATAAGTGGCTTTTCGGTCGCGTAAAAAAAGCGAGTAATAAAAACATTTGCTGCATGGGCGAACATACCCACAGAGAAAATCATGAATAAGCCACCTGTTATTTTCGTTGAAGAGGCATTGAACGAACCATACTCAAATACAAGCTTAATTAACTCATTCGAATAGAAAAGGATAAACATGGTGACAGGAACCATGAGAAATAACATATAGGACAAACCATTTGTATATAATTTTGACAAACTATTCATATCCTTTTCTGCTATTTTCCTAGAGATAAATGGATAAATAACCGTTGTAACAGCTGTCATTAAAATCGTTTGGGGAAGCTGAACAAGCTTCGACGCATAATTCAATGCTGCCAATATTCCCGCATCTAAGTAGGAAGCAAATATACGATGTACTAAAAAATAAAATTGTAATGTCGCTCCACCAAAAAAAATCGGCAAAGAAATTTTAAAAAAGCGCTTAACCAAAGCATGATCTGTGCCTTTTAGTCGCCATTTAAAATCGAATAAGTGAAAAGATTTCACCGCTTTATGCACTAGAAAATACATTCCTACAGCACCAATAAAAGCTCCAAAAGAGTACGCTTGAATCCCAAATAGGGGATAACCGATTAGAGCGATGACCACAAAAAGAAGGTTATTTAGAAAGGGGGCCCATGCAGAGTGTTGGTACTTCCCATGAGAATTTAATAGTCCTGACAAATACATAGATAGAACAAAAAACACAGTTCCTAGTCCCATGAATCGAAAAAGAGTGCTTGTCAGATGAGTTTCTTCCGCTGTTAAGCCACGGAAAAAAGAGGAGATAAAAAATTCCGGTAAGACAAAAAAGAGCACGCTAATGATACTAAAAAATATAGCCGTATAGGTAAAAATAAGTCCTTTTAATTCTCTTTGCTGAAAATCATTCCCTTTTGTATACAAACTAATAAAGGCGGTCGTAATGGCTCCGCCTGCAGTGATGTATAGAAAATTAGGAATCGTATAAGCCGTGATAATGCCATCAGCTTCAACTGATGTTCCAAAGTGATACCCGATGATCACTTCACGGAAAAAGCCAAGTAGACGTGCCAATAAATTTACAATAGCAACGGCGCCAATGACCGTTAATAAAGAATACTTTTTCACTTTTTAACCCCTACTTTACCTGGTTGGAAATGAAATCTTCAATAATTGTTAAAATTTTACTTCTCCCGCTAATAAAAGGGACTGGTTGAAAGTCTTCAATTTGCTGAAGAACACAAGAAAAATCCTCCCCTTCATTCCAGGATAAAATATGTCCCGCATTCGTAAACTGACGGACAATCTCTAGTTGATGATCGTCATTATGCTCGCCATACTTATTAAGCCGGGGAACAGCTATCACTTTTTTATGCATTTTAACCCCCATTGTGATGGAGCCTGTCCCCCCATGAGTAATAATTAAATCCGCTTGTCTATAAAATTCTTCCATTTCTCCATACGTCATAAATGGAATCAATTTCATAAGGGAGGACTCATATTTCGTATGACCAGATTGGACAATAACTTCAGTTGTAATCCTTTTATCTTTAATCTCATCCTCAATTAGATGTAAAAGTCTTTGAAACGATAGTTCGTGAGTTCCTAATACGACAAATATCAATAGATTGACCCTCCATATACAGCTTTTGGGTAATGTTTCTTCATTCCTTCCCACTGTACAATGAATAGATCTGCAATTGGATAGATCATTCTTCCTGATAAAGTGGGCGTAGATGTTTTGGCAAAACTTTCGATGAAAATAACCTTTTTTCGAAAGAGCTTAGCAATATAACACATTGGAACAGCTGTATGTGCCCCTGTAGATATAACAACATCTGGACGGATTTTTAGAAAATAGTAAAATGACTTGATAATATTTATAGAAAATTTAAAGATGTAACGAATAGGGTAGTTTCTTGCCCCATAAATAAGAAAGGAAATGGGATACTCTTTATTTAATTCTTTCGTTATAACAGATTTTTCCGTAATAATATGGTAATCATATTTCTCAAATAGCGGTTTTAACTGTAATAATTGAGTTAAATGTCCCCCAAGAGAAGAAATAAATACAACCTTTTTCTTTTTTTGTCTCATATCCTACCCTCCAGTAGGAAAATATAATGATAAAAGTTTATCGATAATCTTTTCTTGATCATTTTCCTCTGCGTTTTGAAGTCCTTTTTCAATTAACTGGGAACGAAATGTCCGCTCATGTAGAACTTTTTCAATCCCATCTTGTAGCTTTGAAGGATTTTGTACTTCTACAATACACCCTGCACCCTCCGCTAACAAATATTTTAAACCTCCAACATTTGTTCCTACAACAGGGGTACCACAAGCCATCGCTTCTAAAGCGACTAGACCAAACCCTTCAATATGTGATGGTAAAACGAATACATCTGAGGCAGACATCCATAATGCTACCTCTTGCTGATTCTTCACCCCGAGAAAATGGATATCTTCTTCTAATTGTAATTCCTTTTGTAGTCTCGTCAACACACCATAAAAATGTGCATCTTTATTCGCACCGATCACGCTTAGCCTTACCGCCCCATTCTCCTTTTTAAGACTACTTACCGCTTGAAAAAGTTCCAGGAGCCCTTTTTGCTCAATAAGATTCCCAACAAAGAGAAGGTGAGGCTTATCCTCCATTAACTGTAATTTCCTTTTTGCCTCTTGTCGATCCATCGGATAAAATATTTCTCTATTTACACCCATATTTAATAAGGTAATTTTATTCCTATGTACATAAAATTCTTCTTCAATAGTAGCTTTAAGCTCGTGTCCAACTGCGATAACCTCATCTGCTTGTTTCAGAATTTCTTTTGTCCATCGATGAATCTTGGCATTCTTTCTTGCCATCTTATCAATATCTCCGCCATGTGCCGTAACGACAAGTTTTGTTTTCCAAAGTTTCTTAAACAGTAGGCCTAATACCCCGCTAGGAAAGACATAATGAGCATGAACAACATCATATTGTCGCCCTTTGAAAATTAATATCGCTAGTGTTTGTAGAAACCAAGTTAAATATTTGCGAAGTACATGGACCTTCCCATTTCTTGGATCCTTTATTGCAGAAACATCCACCTTCAAACCATGTGCCCGCAATGCCTTCACTTGATTTTCCACAAAAATACCGAAACTCTTATGCTCATCTGTCGGATACATATTGGATATGACTAATACTTTTTTACTCATCTAGACTACTCCCGTTCAATAACCGTTTTCATTAGGTCAACCCCTTTTAACGTTTCCTCCCTTAATTTTTCGGATAGGTCAAAAAAGTTCAACTGTGTTGTTTTCCACCCAACATCTACTTGTTTTTGAATGAGCGAATAAAGTTTATTGGAGTCAGATAGATCCTCCATCTCCACTAATAAACCGGTTAGCTCTATTTTCTCCATAAAAGCTTTCACCTTTGGATGGTAATTTACCCCGATGATTGGCGTGCCAGCTGCCACTGATAAGATAAGTGAGTGAAGGCGTGTCCCAATAATTGCATCCATCTCTCCCGACAGCTGAATCAATTCCTTTGGATGTAGGTTTTGTTCATTTATATGAACGTTTTCTGTTTGTTTCATACGATTTAATATTTCTTTTGTTACTTTAACATCTTGCGGATATTTTGTGGAATAAAAATATATTTGCATATTCATTTGTTCCACTAATTTATCCAAATTTCTGGCCATGCCATCTACATAGTGATGGTAAATATTAGAATCACTCACGGGCCAATAATCATCACTAAAATAAGGAACAGCTGTTACACCTATTTTCATTGGCCGATCCATTAATGGTTTTTGACCGTCATATTTAAGCGTAAAGGCGGGGTCTGCTATAAGATGGATCGGTTTCTTTATCCCTTTCGATTCAAGCAATTGCTTAGACTTTATATCCCGAACGGTGACCAGTTTTGCAGAATGCACCATCTGTTTGATTAAAAACTGTCCTAGATGCGTTTCGATTGGACCAGCACCAACACCATATACGATGATTTTGCACCGATTCATTTTACCAAGAAAAGCAATGAAACTATATAGTGGAGCGTCTCTTTTATACATATCCATCAAGATTCCACCACCACCGATGATCAAGACATCTAGATTTTGAATCACCTTGGAATGTTGCTTAAATGTAGCGATGATCGTTTTCAATATCGAGCCTTTTTTCTTCATTAAATAATAAGAATCAATATGATAGCGCCTTCTTGTATTTTCCGGATTATTACTGAAAATTAAAAGGTCTGTTCGTGGGATGTTCATGATATTTGTTAATTGGTGAAGAATCCCTTCTAAAATGGCCTCATCACCATTATTATCGTGTCCATAATTACCAACAATTCCTATTTTCATTTCTACACCTTTATCTAAATTAATGTATTGTTTCAAAGAAAAGCGGAGGCGACTGTTTTGCTGCGACAAGCATCTGATCAGCCTTGGCGTGGTGTACTTTGCCACAGAAAGGATGAACAGATGACCTCGAGCAGCAAGGAGCTGCAGCTAGACATGAAAAGCGGAGGCGACTGTTTTGCTGCGACAAGCAAAAGACAAGACCTGTTAGAAGGCGGTTTTGGCCTTCTGAAAGGGATTGGCTTTTGACCTCGAGCAGCAAGGAGCTGCAGCTAGACATCCTTTTTCAAGACATAAGATTATTATAACAATTTTTTTAGATATAAAGAAAGAGGATGTCCCATTGGTGTTTGATTCCTTCTTTATACACATATATAGCCATACATTGTAAAAAATCACTATATAAGGTAATGAAGGTGCCTGACACTTTTCTCTTGAGACAGCCTCTTAGCATTTTTTATTTGGAATAGTAATTCTTAATTCCGCGGTAAATTGCTTCAGCATATAAATCTAAGTATTTAGATGATGTTAACTTAGCATAATCTTTAGAGTTTGTAATGAAGCCTAATTCTACAAGAACGGCTGGAGTGTTCTGTTCTCTAATGACGTGGAAATCTCCATCTTTTACGCCGCGATCATACATGCCTACTAATGAAACAAGTTGTTTTTGAATCTCTCTAGCAACTTCTTTACTTTCCACACTATTTCCATTTGTCGAATTATAGAAGGTTTCAGACCCGTTCGCTGAAGTAGCACCAGCTGAGTTCACATGGATACTAACAAATAGCTCAGCATAATTATTAGTGGAGATTCTTACACGATCAGACAATGTTGGATATGTATCTGATTCTCTCGTCATAATTATTTTTGCGCCATCACGTTTTAATCGTTGGTCCACTCTTTTGGCAACATCTAACGTAATATTCTTTTCGTATGTTGAACCTTTTGTCGTTCCAGAGTCTCTTCCACCATGTCCTGCATCAATGGTGATAATTCGACCTTGCAAAGGATTAGCGTTAATATTCTTCAGTTTTAAATAAGTTTTATGAACATAACCTGTCTTTCCTTTATAATTTACTTTTGCCCAATAGCCGGTAATTCCGTAAACACCTACTGTTTCACCTCGTTTTAAAGATCCGATAACAGGCGATGTAGAATTCGCAGCTGAGCGGACATTTAAAGAAGAAACGGTTGCCATTGCGTTTGCAATGTATTTAGATGGTTTTGGAGTAACAGGCTTTGGTGTCTCTTTAAACTCGTCATTAATTGCTCTTGCTAAAAACACTGAAAATTGTGCTCTGTTGATGTTTTCTAACGGACGGAATTGGCCATTATCCCCAGTTGCAATCCCAGCATAATAAAGGGTGTTAATATAATGGGAAGCCCAGTTCTCTTTAATATCCGTAAAGGCTAAGGGTTTACCCGCGGCTGCCTCGACATTGATATTAAAAGCCTTAGAAATAATTTTAGTCATTTGCGCTCTTGTTAGTTCACCATCAGGGTTAAAAGTCCCTTTGTCCTCATATCCGTTAAAATATCCTTCGTTGATCGTTCTTTCAATCCATCCAAAGGCCCAATGTTTTTCTGAAACATCTGAAAATGTCGGTTTATCGGGTTTCAATTCACCTTTTCCCATAGCAATAGAAATCATCTTCGCTGCTTGGGCTCTTGTTACTTTATTATTAGGTTTAAAAACCTGTTTCCCATCAATTGAATACCCTTTGATAATCCCTTTGTTGTATATATATTGGATTTCATCCGCTGCCCATTCAGTATTTCCTAAATCCGAAAAAACCGTTGCAGCATTGGCTTTCATATGGGGAACCGACACGATTACGATAGAAATAAGCAAAATAGCACAATATTTAAGCCCTTTCGACATTCATCAAGTACTCCTTTCTACAAAATATCCCTTACCAGTCTATCAAAATAATGGTTTTTTCTCCACATTTCTCATTATGTAATGAAATTATAACAATTTTGTAATATTAATGTATTATCCTCCTAATCCTTTCAAATTTTTTCAATAATTACCCATTAAAAATCACCTATTGCACTTTAAATTCCAGTAAAAATGACGATAAATTAGCACAATGATACTAAATATTATCTAGATTACCATTTATATATTTGGTAGACTAATATTGTAAATTTAATAGAAGGGAGTGGGTGGTTTGCCAAGGTTTGCTAAGTCTCTTTTATTGTCTCTCATCTTCATATTTTGCTACTCATCCTCAAGTATACAAGGACATGCAGCAACAGTATTTACAGATGTAAATGACGACCATTGGGCAAAAGATGAAATTGAATTTTTACAAACAAGAAACATTATTAATGGATATCCAGATGGAAGTAAGGCCTATTTCAAACCAGAAGCAAATGTGACAAGGGCACAGGCGGCAAAAATGCTATCGATCGCAAGAGGGAAAACAGAATTACATGTTTCAAATGCTTCCTTCCCAGACGTCCCTACTGATCATTATGCTTCCGGGTGGATTGAACGAGCCATTCATGAAGGGTACTTCGATAGACCAAAATCTACTAAGGATACATTCAATCCAAATGGCCTATTAACTAGGGACCAGATGAGTAAAGTTGTTGCGATTGCTTTTAATTTAAACCTCGAAGCATCATCTGATAAACCGATGCCTTTCAGCGATATACCTAAAGATTACTGGGCTTACCAACATATTTCTTCCCTATATTATTCTGGCATAACAACAGGTAGTAACAATCGCTTTTTGCCAAGAAATAATATTACGAGAGCCCAATTTTCTGCATTTCTCGCAAGAGCTTTAAGTGATTCATTTAAAGTAAAACCAGCACCTGTTCCAGTGCCAGAACCAAAACCAGAACCAGGACCTGTTGGGGATGTGTATCATACGACAATATACCCAATATCGTTAAACGAAATAATTAATATCCAAATGACAAAAAGCCCACAAACAGATTTGTATCGAAATGGGAAATCATTTGTTCATAAAAACTTTGTGAAACTCGCAGGTACCACCTTTCCAACAACAGGAATCGTCACAACCAATGGCTTAAATGTTCGCGAAGGGGCTGGCGAAACTTATTGGATCATTGGAAAATTAAATACAAACGCAAGAGTCTCTGTTATTGGACGGACAGGTGACTGGCTAGAAATTAAATATGGAACGTGGAGAAACGCAAAAATGGACGATTTAACGCGCTTTATAAATCCTACTAATTTCGCCAAAAATAGCAGTGAATACTTTCAATTCCTTTTATTATCGAAAAGTGCTGGCATTTCACTTGAAGATTTAAATAACAAGATTCTAGTTAATAAGGGGATCCTTAGTGGTAAAGGTCAAGCATTTATTGATGCAAGTAGGAAATATAAAATTAATGAAATCTATCTTATTTCCCATTCCTTACTAGAAACCGGAAATGGAAATTCATCATTATCGAAAGGTATGTTAGTGTCCTCTATCGATGGTAAAAGCGTCGAGCCGAAAATAGTTTATAATATGTACGGAATAGGGGCTTATGACCGTTGTCCCGAACAATGTGGATCAGAAACAGCTTATAAAAATGGTTGGTTCACACCTGAAGCCGCCATCATTGGAGGAGCACAGTACATAGCAAATAGCTATATTAATCATGATACTTACAAACAAAACACATTGTATAAAATGAGATGGAACCCAGAAAACCCCGGTACACATCAATATGCAACAGATATCGGTTGGGCTGTAAAACAAGTCAATAATATTAAAAAACTATATGACTTAATCGACCGGTATACCCAATATTACGATGTACCATCTTATAAATAATAGTTTGAACACTTCTCTTCTAAGTTTGAGAAGTGTTTTTTTTTCGACAATTTTACTGTTTCAATGTCTTTTTTCGGTAAATCGTTGATGCGAGGGGCTCATTTCAATTCAGAAAATCATTTTTTAATAGGTTTACAATAATTGTGATAAATAAAGCCTCAATTCCTCCCTTTAAAATGATAAAATATGAAAAATACTAAAAATATCGAAAGGACATTAGCCAAATGATAAAAAAATTATTCTTCTTGCTTTTCATGATGTTCTTTTCCTTTTCTTCTATTACTTTTGCCCAAGAGGAAAAGGAATGGATTATGTATTTTACTTCAGAACAAAAGGCATACGAATTTCAACATAAATATCCGAATTATAGTATAGATCGGGTTGACAATATTGTGAAAGTGTCAGCAACGAGGAATCAAGTTGAACAATGGAAATCATCAAAAACAATCGAGAATTTCGATCCAAATTATGTAAAAACCTCAGTCAATCGACCGCTAGTGAATGATCCACTAGTAACCAGGCAATGGGGATTAGAAGCGATTAAATTTCAAAGTGTAATAGAGAAATACTCGACAACTAGTAAAAATTTATTAATAGGGAAGTCATTTTCAACTGAAAATGAGCATTTTCCTTATTCTAGTCAACCATTTGAATCTAACACTTTTAAAATAAGCCTTGACGGCGAAATGATCAATAGATTATCTATCCTATTGGATCATCAAGAAGGGAATTGGACCTTGTCTGTATTAGACGAAAATAAGAATCTAATCAGTAAGAACAGTGGAACTAGTGAAAAGCTTGATGTTTTGCTACCTAGAGGCAAGCAACTTGATACACTCATCATCAACATCCATTTACAAAAACAATGGAAAACAACACCTAAAATCCAAAAAGTAACGGGAGTTCATCATATTCGAATTGGTGTGATTGATTCAGGAATAGCCCCTCATCAAGACTTCTGCGACAATATTCTTACAAGTCTTGGAAAGGATTATAAAGATGGATTCTCTACACCGACCGACGAATACGGGCATGGTACACATGTTACGGGGATTATGGGTGCCTGTTCAAATAATCAAACAGGTATATCAGGAACGTTAGCTGGAGCCCCTGTTGATATTATTCCATTAAAAGTTTTAAACAAATATGGTCTTGGCGGAGATTACGAAATTAGTAAAGCAATTCAAGACGCAATTGAAATGAACGTGGATGTTTTAAATATCAGTATAGCCGGAAAAGGGAAAACAATGATGCTGGAGGAATCTGTAAAGAAAGCTTTTGAACATCAAATTCCTGTAATAGTAGCAGCTGGAAATTGGTCCACCTTAACAAACACTATTTATCCAGCAGCCTTTCCATATGTAATAACCGTTTCGGGTTTAACTCCGAAAAAAACAAAGGTGCCAACATCAAACTATGGTTGGGAAGTAGATATAAGTGCTCCTGGGGAAAATATCGTAAGTACTTTTTTACATAATACATATGAACCGCTTACGGGTACATCCATGGCCACTCCGTTCGTATCAACAGCAGCATCCCTTTTAAAAGTGGAGCATCCTACCATGGACATTGTGCAACTAAGAACACAATTAATGAAGAGCACGGACGATGTTATGGAAAAAGGATATGATATTAATAGTGGTAACGGCAGTATCAATTACCAAAGTATTCTAGATAAAAATCAGTTTGCCCCTAGTAAGATGGAATGGTTAGAATTAAAGGAAGGACAAACGCTTACAAAGGCCAATCAACTCATCGCCTTCTCACCTACAACAAAAGGAATGACGGCTCATATTTTTTTAAACGAAAATAAAATAAACGAACAAAAAATTAACCAATTATTAAATACAGTCCAAGTTCCAATAAACTTGCAACATCCAAACAATAGGTTCATTACGATTTTGACAGATGGAGAAAAAGTGGAGGAAATTAATTATTTACAGGCTAAGCAATCTAACCCAAGTAAGGATGAATTTCGCGATGTTCCCCACTCATATTGGGCTTATCAGGAAATCAACGAAGCCTATCAAGAAGGATTAATCAACGGTTATGATAGCAAATTTTTTCGACCAGACGATCCGGTTACTAGAAAACATACAACAATGATGCTTAACCGTCTATTTAAATGGAATCAATTGGAAACGTTAAAACCTCCTTTTTCAGATGTTTCAGGTGAACTTAATATCGCAAATTTCTCGATCTTATCTGCAGCTGAACAAGGAGTGATAAGAGGTTATCCAACAGGGGAGTTTTTACCAAATCAACACTTAACAAGGGGGCAAATGGCTTTAATGCTTGCTCGTTCACTTCATTTAAGGCAAACAAGTGAGATAGCAAAACCACATTTGTTTAAGGACGTTAAAGAAACCGATGAAATTTACCACGCTGTTCAAGTCTTAACGTCAATGGGCATCATTACAAAGCAGGAATATTTCAAACCTAATCATAGACTTACACGTGCACAATTAGCTTCATTTCTTGTAAGAACCATGCATAAAAGATTATTGTAATTTAACGATTACATTATAGAAAATTTTTATCCATTAGCAAAAGGGAATCGACAATCGATTCCCTTTTCTCATTATTGTAATACTTTTACTTTAACAGTACGAACGCCCCAATTCCTTGCTTGGTCTTCACTTGGGACAAAGATATCAATCTTATTTCCTTTAATGGCTCCACCTGTGTCACCTGCAATCGCTTCGCCATATCCTTCAACATACACTTTGGAACCGAGCGGAATTACATTTGGATCAACAGCAATTATTTTTGCATTTGGGTTTGATTTTAAATTAATTCCTGTTGCAGTAGTTCCAGAACAACCATCACATTCAGCGGTATAGGCTGTCGCTGTTACCGTAAATTCATTCCCATTTGTATTGGCAGACGCTTCCTGCTGTGGGGCAGGTTGTGCTGGAACTGGTGTAGGTGTTTCTTCAACTGCTTCCACTGCTGGTTGCGCTGGTTGCTCTGTATGAGCTGATTCAGAAGCCTGTGAAGATGGATTGTTCACTGGTTCCTTCACCTTATTTGATTCATTTATTTGTGGAGCAGGTTCAGTTACTGTTTGATTTACCGATCCACCCGCTACTATTAGTCGATTGCCAGCGTATATCAAATCAGATGTTAATTGATTCATCGCTTTTAAGTTTTGAACAGAAACTCCGTGCATACGGGCGATTTTACTTAAAGTATCCCCTTTTTGAATTTGGTAATAAATCGGTTCAGCTGAAACTGTTAACACTTGATTTGGATAAATGATATCAGACGCTATGCCATTCCAATCCTTCAATTGTTCTACCGTAGTATGATGTTCTCGTGCAATATTCCATAAGTTGTCTCCGCGCTCGACCTTATAAGATTGTGCTGAAGCACTGCCTATGTAGCCTGTTGATAGTATTGTCGTGGCTGCAAGAGCAATTATAGATTTTTTCACGAACAAAACCTCCTTTTATCCTAACAGAAGTTATTGTATCATGTTTTTAGACAAACCCATTTTAAGTTGCCGTTACGAAAAACAGCCTGTTTTACAGAAAGATTGCGCCAAATGTTTATATATTACTATTTTAATAGTGAAATGTAATATTCGTGTTGTATATTACCTTTTAATAAAATTATAGCTACACTATCTGTTATAAAAAGATATCGAATGGATATTCCTTTTTTTGCTACATCATTATATAATGAATTACAGCCACTTTCCTCAACCTCAGCCAAATCCCATTCAGTTAGATCTTCTTTTTCCCTTTACCTTAATATTTATTCCTGTTCTTCTCCATCCTTCTCGCTTTTTCTACAAAAATTAGTAGTTTCACATTGACTTATTCCTATAATTCGCCAAGGTTCGATTGCTTTCATATGGTAGCCCTCCCTTTAGTCGTATATAATAGAAGTTGATGTCATTTCATTCTAATATTGGAGGATTTCGATGATGTTCCGGGTTCAACTATTAAAAGGTTTACTTCATCCGCATGATACTTTTGACCAATTAGAAAGAGCTGAAGCGGCTAAAGGATTATGGCCACGAGTCGCCCTGCTATTTGGACTTAGTATAATCATCGCTTTACTTAGTGGTTTTTTCGGTATCAACACAGAGACAGTCTCAAAGCAACTTTCGATCACAAATGGAAATTTATTCGAATGGCAAAAGGCTCTTTTTGCATTTGGAAATGGACTTAGTGGTGTTGCCATCTCATTCCTTGTTTTATTCGTAGTTCCTCTTTTTTATTGGTCATTATTAGAAGTGGACTTTCTTAAACTTCTTATTATGCAATTATTTGTATTTACAATCTATTTAATTGAAAATATACTATTAATTCTTTTAGGTGTTTTGTATGGAATCGACCGAAGCGCTTCCCCATTTGGTCTTGGTGTTGCCGCACAATATATAATGGATCATCAATTGGCTCTACGGTTTTTCGGCTCTATTTCCATCTTCCAATTATGGGCGATATATTTACAATATCAGTTTTTAAAAAGAGCTTCAGACCGAAAGCCTTCTTATATAATGCTCATGATCATCGGCGTTTCAATTATCCTTTGGGTATTCGGTGCATTATTTTCATCCATACGAATAGAACAGCTCTTCTAAGTTTAGGCAGTTAAAAAAAGGAAATCACATTAATAAAGGGGGTGTACACCTAGACAGAACAAGATTTTTGTCTAGGTCACTCCTTTTTCCCAGATAAGAGGTGTGGACATTGAAAAACTGGAGAATGATCTTAACGATTTCTCTAAGTGTTGCTTTTGTAGTCGGAAATCTTTATTTAATTTTTAAAGAAGACAGTAAAGTACACAGATCCCAATGGCTAAATCAATGGGATCAAGTCGAAGTCGATGATGTGATTGAAACATTTTCAACAGCTGGTGTGATTACACCTGCTGAAGAATACCCTATTTATTTCGATCGTCATATGGGCTCCTTTCAAAAATTTCTAGTGAGTAAAGGAGAAAAGGTCTTTCCATCATCTCCATTATTTGAGTATTCCTCTTCTGAAATAGATGAAAAAAGAACAGAATTGGAAACTGAAAAGACTAAGATTCAAAATGAAATTCAACTGATTGAAGCCCATATCAGAAAAGTAGAGGATTTGCGCTATTCATCGAAAAAGAAAAAGGAAAACGAGACAGAGGATTCAACAACCGTTACATTGGACAATGAAATTTTGAATCAAGAATTAGAAAAAAAGAAATTAGACGAAGAGTTAAAAAGATATGATCGTTTACTTGCTGATTTAGATACAAAGAAAAATAATCTAAAGGTTACAAGTATGTATGAAGGGTATGTGAAAGAGATCAACCAACAATTAGAGAATCCGATCTTAACAATTCGATCCGCTACCCCCGCTGTACAGGGTAGCTTCACAGGGAAACAATTGAAAAAAGTGTCTGAAGGGATGAAAGCCGAGGTAAAACTTCCTTCAGTCAAGGAAATTCTAGATGGTTCGATTCAACATGTGGAAACATATCCAGAAAAAGAGCCTGCAGTTAAAAGAAAAAGCCTCTATCCATTTTCTATCCAATTATCGCAGATAGAGGATTTAGAGGAAGAAATAACACCAGGAACAAAGGCAAAGGTTAAAATAATTACAGATGAGGCATTGAATGCATTGGCCATTCCTCATACGAGTATTTTTCATGAAGGAAAAAAATCTTACCTTTTATTATTGAATAAGGCTGGAAAAATTGAAAAACGGGAAATCAAAACAGGCCTCTTAGTAGATGGTCTTCAAGAAATTAAAAAAGGGGTAAAAAAAGGGGATACATTTATATTAAATCCCACAGATATCCGTTTAAAGAATACAACGTTTATCACACCTATAGATCTATCCCTGCTTGATAAAAAGACCATAAAAGAAATGCGAAAAAAAGAAATCGCTAAATATTTACTAATGGGTTTCCTTTAAAGTGAAATTGATGATCAGTGGGGAGCCATCCCCACTTTAAGTTAAGATTTAATATGGAAACTGTTAATTTCCAAATCAAAAAAGCGACCAGCTTATTAAAAGCTGATCGCTTTTCTCTTTATATTAGATTACTCTGACTCTTACTACACCTGAAACCGTCTTGATTTTCTCTTTTAATTCAGGGACAATTGCATCCTCCACTTCATTATCGATATCGATTAATGTATAAGCAAATTCACCTTTACTGCGGTTTAACATATCCGCAATGTTTAGATGATAATGTGCAAGAATAGCTGTAATTTGTCCAACCATATTTGGAACATTATGATGGGCAATTGTAATTCTGCGTTTACCGACATATGGAAGTTCTACATTAGCAAAGTTAACAGAGTTTTTAATATTTCCTGTTTCAATGTAGTTTTTAAGTTGTCTTGCTGCCATAATCGCACAATTTTCCTCTGATTCCTTCGTTGAAGCTCCAAGATGAGGAATGGCAATTACGTTTTTCATGTTGATTACATTTTCATTAGGGAAATCAGTAATGTATTTTCCAACAATACCACTTTCAATCGCTGCTTTTAAATCTTCCTCATTCGCAAGTTCACCACGAGAGAAGTTCAAAATTTTCACATTGTTTTTCATTAAACTGAAAGCTTCTTTATTAAACATTCCTCTCGTTTGCTCTGTTAATGGAACGTGAACTGTAATAAAGTCACATGAAGAGAAAATTTGTTCAATTGTCATGGCACGTTGAACATTGCGGGATAAATTCCAAGCCGTATCAACAGAAATGAATGGGTCAAATCCCATCACTTCCATATCAAGTGCAAGTGCACTATTTGCTACCAATGCACCAACAGCACCCAATCCAATTACACCTAAAGTTTTTCCAGCAATTTCTCTACCTACAAATTCCTTCTTACCTGCTTCTACAAGCTTAGGAACTTTTTCTCCTTCACCTTCAAGAGTTTTTACCCAGCTAACTCCATCAATTAAGTTACGAGAAGAAGCTAAGATAGTAGCTAATACAAGTTCTTTAACGGCGTTGGCATTCGCACCAGGTGTGTTAAATACAACAATTCCTTTTTCAGAACAAGATTGAACAGGAATATTATTTACCCCTGCACCTGCACGAGCAATTCCCTTTAAGTTTTCAGGAAATTCCATGTCATGCATATTGAAGCTTCGTAAAATAATTCCATCTGGATTTTCACTTTGGTCATTGACTTCATATAAGTCTTTATTAAATACATCTAATCCGCATTTTGCGATATTATTTAACGGTTTAATTGCATACATTTGCTATAAACTCCCCTTCTAGAGATTGTTCTTTTCGAACTCTTTCATAAAGTTTACGAGTGCTTTAACACCCTCTGTAGGCATCGCATTATAAATACTTGCTCGCATTCCTCCAACTGAACGATGTCCTTTTAATGTTTCTAATCCAACTGCTTTCGCTTCTTTAATAAACTTCGCATTCAATTCTTCCGTTGGAGCCACAAAAGGAATGTTCATTAAGGAACGACTGTTCTTTTCTATTGGAGAGGAGAATAATTTAGATTCGTCGAGAAAGTCGTATAAAATTTTTGCCTTTTCACGATTAATTTTCTCCATTGCTGCAATTCCACCGAGTTCCTTCAACCATTCAAATACAAGCTTCGCTATATAAATACCATATGTAGGCGGTGTATTATACAACGATTGTTTGTCACTATGGGTTTTGTAATTTAACATAGTCGGGCAGTTGGCATCTGCTTTTCCAATGAGGTCTTCCCGAATAATGACAACTGTTAATCCTGCTGGACCGATATTTTTTTGCGCGCCAGCATAAATCAAGCCAAATTGAGAAACATCAATCTGTTCAGATAAGATATTAGAAGACATATCTGCCACGAGAGGAACTCTTCCTGTATCTGGAATACTAGAGAACTTGGTTCCTTCAATCGTATTATTCGTGGTGATATGAACATAGTCTGCTTCCGGGTCAAACATGTCTGATTGTAAAGTCGGAATATAACTGAAATTTTTATCCTCAGAGGAAGCCACAATTCGGATATCCCCTATTTTTTTCGCTTCGGCCATCGCTTTTTTTGACCAAGATCCTGTATGAACATAGTCTGCTTTTTTACTGTTTACGAGTAAATTCATCGGAATCATCGAAAACTGCGTAGAAGCCCCACCTTGAACAAATAAAACTTTGTAATTTTCTGGTATGCTCATTAATTCACGTAAAAGTGTTTCTGCTTCTACAATAATATCCGTAAATAGGGCTGATCGATGACTTAACTCCATTACAGACATACCAGACTGCGCATAATTTACAAACTCCTTTTGAGCTTTCTCTAAAACAGGCAGTGGTAACATAGAAGGACCAGCTGAAAAATTATAAACTCTCTCCATAATTCGACTTCCCTCTTTACATTTTATTTTTTTAAATCTGAAAATTTATATTTTAATAATATTTATGAATTATAATGGATTTTCTCCAACTTATCAAGGGGGTTAGGCTCGGTTCTTTATCAAATTAACGCAATATTTATGAACGGAAACGTTTTCAATTTTGACCATTTATCGACATATCCCGACAATCATTCTACACCTTGCTGGCATTTTAGGGATTTCATTTATTTGTGAAAATCCTATTAGGTTTTCTTTCAAACATCTTATACAGATAAAATTGAGCAAAATATTTTCTTGGTAAAATAATATTTTTGACTATTCAGATATTTCTTTCTTCACGTCATTTTTTTATTTTTTTATAACTCCTTATCATCCTTATGAACACTGACTTAGTACATCTTTTATTCTTTCAGGGAATATTTGCTTTTTACCAAATTTCGTGACAATTCTGTTACATTTCACTATAATGAAATAGTAAAAGCTTTTTATTTGTTTCGTGCTCCCTTTTAAAATCCCTATTACATAAGTATTGCCACATCTTAGCTATCCCTTCATGAAAACGCTTTCAGAAAAATACAGGAGGAGTTTTATGTTAGAAATTTTACAAAAGATTAATAATGTACTCTGGGGAACCCCTAGTTTAATTTTACTTGTCGGAACTGGATTATTTCTAACCATCTTATTAAAAGGTTTACAATTTCATAAACTTGCCTATGCATTCAAGCTTGGTTTTACAAAAGAAAAAGAAGAAGATGCCAATGCGGAAGGTGATGTTAGTAATTTCAAAGCCTTAATGACTGCATTAGCTGCCACAATCGGGAACGGAAATATTGCTGGAGTTGCAACCGCCATCACTCTTGGTGGTCCAGGGGCCATTTTCTGGATGTGGGTAGTCGGACTTCTTGGAATGGCAACCAAATATGCAGAAGCATTGCTCGCGATGAAATATCGAGTAAAAAATGCAAATGGCGAGTATTCTGGCGGACCCATGTATTATATTGAAAGAGGTCTAGGCCAAAAATGGAAATGGTTGGCGGTCGGCTTTGCTTTATTCGGGGCTTTCGCTGCTTTAGGGATTGGGAATAGCGTCCAGTCAAATACCATTTCAGATGTGGTCAGTAAAAGTTTCCATATTAACGGAACTGTGACAGCAATTATTCTGGTTGTGTTAACATCCTTAATCATCTTTGGTGGGATTCAACGGATTAGTACAGTTGCAGGGATATTCGTTCCTGTCATGGCTTTTCTATACATTGGTGGCGCCTTATTAATTATTGGACTCAACTACGATCAAATCATCCCGGCGTTTGGCCTCATTTTCCACTATGCTTTTCACCCAATTTCTGCTGTTGGCGGATTTACTGGCGTTGTCGTGTCTGAAGCCATCCGCAATGGAGTATCAAAAGGAATTTTTTCAAACGAAGCTGGTCTAGGTACAGCTGCTCTTATTGCTGGAAATGCCCGGGCAGATCACCCTGTTAAACAAGCGTTAGTTGCGATGACAGGTACATTTATCGTCACGATTATCGTTTGTACAATGACAGGTCTTGTTCTTCTTATGACAGGATTTTGGGACCCAACTGGAGGATTGATTTCGGGAGTTTCTCATGACCCTACCGTCGAGGGAGGAGCCTTAACGACTGCTGCTTTCTCTGCTGAACTTGGCAGCATGGGTGAATGGATTGTCTCACTTTCCGTTATTTTCTTTGGATTTTCAACCATTGTTGGTTGGTATGTCTACGGAGAAAAATGTTTCGAATATCTTGCAGGTTTGAAATATATTGGTGTATACCGCCTCATTTATGTAGCTGCAACAGGTATTGGAGCTATAGCAAGCCTCACAACAGTTTGGGCATTTGCTGATATGGCAAACGCATTAATGATGATTCCCAACTTAATCGGTATATTATTACTTTCCAAAGTCATCGTAAAAGAAACAAACAGCTTTTTTAACCAAAAAGAAAAAATCGAACAAATAAAAAAAGCAAGTTAACACAAAAGCGAAAGCGACTTGATTATCGGCGTACGGATTTCGTAGTCTTTGACTGAGATAAAGGAAACACAGCGAGGCGGTTTTCCGAGCTGATGTTGACTTATCGTAGGGAAAAGACGGAGAAATCTGCTAGACGATAGGCGCTGGAGCTAGACGATCACAAAAGCAAAAGCGCCGCAGGTCTGGCGTACGAATATCGCAGTTTTCGACTGAGATAAAGGAAACACTGCGAGGCGATTTTGCGAGCTGATGTTGACTTATCGTAGGGAGAAAACGGAGATATTCGCTAGACGATAGGCGCTGGAGCTAGACGATCAAATGCGGAAAAAAGTAAGGTGTGTTCATCCACCTTACTTTTTTGCGTTTTTTAAGTCGCGCTTACTCAAAATAGGATTTTGAGGAATTTCGGGAGTTGATTTATTTTAAATGTCTTGTTTTATTGAATAGAATCGCAATTTGAATCTGTGGATAAATGATAATAAATATATGACAAAGGGATTTAGTGAGGGAATAAAATTATGATAAATTCGATCAAAAATAAAACTAAAATTTAGGCTTGAGAGGCTACCTCATAAAACAGTCATTCCTCACTCCATGATGATAGAGTTCGGCTTCATTCAAAGCAGCCTTTCCTATTTTTCAAATAAGAATTCCATATTAGCAAAAGTTAACTTGTCCCCTTCTTGAAGAGGATATTCCCGGTCAGGGGAGAGTCTTACACCATTTAATTTCGTCCCATTTGTACTATTTAAATCTTGAACGATAAATTCATCCCCCGATAGACTAAAGCGAGCATGTTGATTACTAACAAAGCGATTCTTTTGAAAATGACGAGGATCAATTGTTCCAGACCGACCAAGCACTCCCCCTTCAGGTGGCAATATAACGGTATATCCGCTTAATACATTAATTAATTTTGCTTCTATTAATCGAGCAGTTTTTTGCGTAGTTGAGGGTTCATCCTCCCCTTGCAGTAGCTCACTCACTTCAGGATTTTCATTATTTTGGACAAATCGTTCCTTCCGAATAATGGTGGAGGGAATAAATGAAATATCCTCCCCACAGTTTTCACATATTAAAGAATGTGATTCATTATGATGATGACAAAGATCGCATACCCTTACCTCATTCATTTTTCCTAACCTCCACTTTATTTTTATTATGTAAAAGTGCGAGAAAGTTGTAACGCATAAATAACGAGTTTTGGTTCATATTCACTTAGGAAATAGGCATATATTCCAGGAAATATTCATATACCCCAAATTATAACGCATATGTGCTTGGGAAATGTGCATATACCTACGGGAAATACTCATATCCTTCTTTTTTCAAATTTTTTATCCTTGTAACGCATTATTTTGGCTTGGAAAATAGGCAATTGGCCAGATGTTTGTCGGTTGATTACACTAGTACATTCTTTCTATCGGCCCCGTCCCCCATTGTTTTAATTGTTTTTCATTTCCTAAATGTTTAAGCCAAGCGAAAAAGTAGTGGCTCTTCAGTAATTCTTTCGAAAGCCGGTCGATCTCACTTTCATGATGTTGTAAAAATTGAATTAAATCATCAAGACTCTGTAGAATTTCCCCTTCAATTATAAATTCATTGCGATTTGATAAGGTGAAAAATAATTGAAAATAAGCAGAGGAAATATTAGATTTCGATAACTCTGTCATTCTTTCAATTTCCACTATGAGCTGATGATGATCCTCTTTTAAATTTTTAGTATAAGCTAATATAATCCCGTGTTCGAGCATTTCAGCAATTGTTGGATGAATATTGGGAATACAATGATGGATGGCCTCCCCTAGTAATTCTAAGTTTTCGAAAATTTCTCCTTTCCAACAAAGGGGACCATCTGGATACAGCTCAGTGATTAATTGAAAAAGACCCATGTCTTGATTCAGGATTTCTTCACATTCCATCACCTTTAATTGATAGTCTTGCCCAAATTGTTTGACAAAATCACTGACTAATCCTCTATATAAATGTTTTTTTGCCTCATGCCAATTTTTAGCGAAAGCAAGTGCTAATTCATCCAATTGATCAATTTCCTTACCCAAAAATTGATAAGGGCGAATCGTTCTAATAGAGGGATCTTCGAGAACAGTCACATTCTCCCCGTTTAGCCATCTTTTCACTTCTTCATAACCCCAGCGGACATTTCGATCTTTCCTCGTTAATCCTTTGATCAATTGGGCGAATGAATTCGGGATGGAAACC
The DNA here is from genome assembly GCF_030813365.1 of Oikeobacillus pervagus. Taxonomy (NCBI): domain Bacteria; kingdom Bacillati; phylum Bacillota; class Bacilli; order Caryophanales; family Bacillaceae; genus Oikeobacillus; species Oikeobacillus pervagus. The sequence goes on along the minus strand of NZ_JAUSUC010000017.1, from coordinate 43,343 downwards.
GGGATGGTGATTGGATCCATTAATGTCACTTTCATAATTTGTTCCTCACTGAGTCCTTTAAAAGGATGCACTCCTAATGCAAGCTCTAGCAAAGTAATTCCAAAGGAGTAATAATCATTTTCCTTACTGATTAATCTGTTATATACCTCAGGTGCAGCATAACCATTTGTCCGATTCGCATTTCCTGTAAAAATAACACTTCCCCTATCAAGCGTTGAACTAATACCAAAATCACCCAAAATTACATAGGAACGATCATCACTTAAAAAAACATTATTGGGCTTGATATCACGATGAACCACCCCTTGATCATGGATGGCCTTCAATCCTTCGTTCATTGAAGGGATGATCATATCTACAATTTGCTTAATAGTAAAACGTTCTTGTTTCGCCAAATCACCGTTTCGGTAATATGGCAATATTTCATAATAGCGATTGGACTGCTCATCTATCCCTTTGTCGACAATGGGAATCACATAAGGGGAATTAATCGAACGAATCCGCTCACTTACTTCATCTTTCGGCATAAAGTGTTCATGATACACTTTCGCAACGAAGGAAGTCCCCGCTCGTTCACATATAAATAATGTCGCCTCGCCTGTATTATATGTTAAATTTTTTACTAGATGATAGGTTTGATTAATTTGATCCCCTACTTGGATATATCCGTTTGATTCCCTATTTGTTTCCAACAATTGAGTTGCCTGAATTCCATCCTCCATTTTCAATGTGGGGTTAGGATCATCTTCTAATATTCTTTCTGTCGTAGACCCGCTAGGCATAGCAGCTGTGGATGTGTCCTCATACTTTAGCCTCTCTGTCGGATTTTCCGCCTTCATTCTAAATGTTTCTAGTTCATTATTTATCGGCATTTTCATTGTTTTCATCCGTTCGTTCACTAGATCACCTCCATCCTTTTCCATTATTGTGTGAGTAGCTGAACGGTTTTTCCACTAATCCAGGCGAATGTGTTTCCACTATCTACTTTCACTTTATACCAAGTTGTACCGTCAACACTCTTTGTTTCTACAAATTCTAGCACTGTCCCTTTTTCCGCAGAAGAGTATAACGTGGATGGTTGAACAACAGGCTCGGTCCGCAAATTAGCATGATAAGCCGTTACCTCCACTTTCCCTTTCGATAAATGACTTCCATTAAGATGAAAGAGATTCGCTACTTTATTGTCAATGTGTTCAAATATGGTCATATTTCCATGAACCGCACTAATCCATAAAAAACCATATACTGTACAGACAATCGCAAGTATTTGGAAACGTCTGTCCGCAATTTGCAGAATGGACGGCAATGGAATACTCTTCTCTTTTGAGGATAAGAATATTCTTTTACTCACGATCATATATCCCGTAAACCCACCAATGATCACACCTAAGCCATTCATATAAAGTGTCTGCAAACTGGAATAGTCTCTCCATTCACCTAGATGGATCAGTTGATAGATCGTCAATCCAATAAACATGCCTAATAAAGAAGTTAATAATAATAATGATATGTTCTTTAACCAATCAACCCGCCATATACTGCGTAGGAAGAATAAAATAACAATTAAAACAAAGATGGGCATTTCCAACCCAATGAATAAATTCGAGAGCAATAAGCCAAAGAACGCCCCAATAGCAGTCCCCAATCCCTTGAACATGAGCGCCCTTCTGTCATCTTCTATCTGCATCTTAGAAGACCGAATACGGAAATATTCATTTCGTATCTTTTCATTCCGGTTTTTCCGTAAATATTGACGAAAGCTGTCTGCAGGAGGATTCTCTTTCGACTCCAATAACAGTTGAATCTTCGTATACAGATCCTTGTCTTCCGTTTTTAATTTGTCTAATAACTGGCGATGGATGACATCGATGTTATAAAGGCCCTGTCTTATTTGTTCTTCAGAATATGTGCATAAACTCTCTAATTGCTCATAAAGTTCATTCATCTCGTCATTCACTTTATTTAATTCTGTAATCGTCGTATGTTCAAAATGTAACTGTTGCAGTCGTTCTTTTAATTGAATAGCTCTCGGGGAGATAAATAGTAACTCGTCATCATATCTATTCACCGCCTGAAACAGACTAGATTCTACTATTCTCTGCCGATAAAGATCGACGACTCGCGGATCATCTTCCGTCAATTGGGATAAAAGTGTTAAAAATTCCTTTGTTTCATTTTGCAATCCTATCATCCCCCTCCCTTCATTCTATCCTTTCAATTAATACAATCGTGATATTATCTGCCCCTCCTCGTTCCTTTGCTATCTCTAATAACGATCGGGCAGTATCCTTTATATTGGACTTTCTTTGAAAATACTGTTCTATTTCATCATCTTTTACATAATTCGTAAGTCCATCACTGCAAAGTAGAAATATGTCTTTTCTTTTTGAGGGATAAGGCAATCGTTTGCATTCAATTTCGACTGCGGGTTGCCCAAGAGATCTTAACAATATGTTTCGCTCTGAGTGATAGAATTTTTCCGATTGTTTGATTTGACCAGAATCATACAGTAACTCAACAAGACTATGATCTTTCGTTAAAGGTTTCAACCAGTCATCTCTGTATCGATATACTCTGCTATCACCAACATGAAAAATCATCATCTCGTCATTTAGGCAGTTGATCCCTGCAATCGTCGATCCCATCCCTGTTGTCTCTGGATGTCCCTTTATATGGTGGAAAAGCTGTTGTTGAATCTTTTCCTCAATGAACTCCCTTACTTCTTCTTCGCTATTCATAGGGGATTGATGTGCACATTGCTCAAGGACGATAGAGGAAGCTACCTCTCCAGCTTTTTCCCCTCCCAAACCATCCGCTACTGCTATTATAAACGAAGAAGCTAATTCCGTTTGAAATTCACCATCTACAATCACCCGATCATTCACAACAAACCCATCCTCATTATTGGTCCGAACAACTCCTACATCTGTAACCCCATAGATCTGATACAAACCATCTCACCCCCTCTGAATAATAAGAGCCAGGTTCCTTTCAAAAAAAGAGGACCTGGCATTTCTTAAACCGCTAATTTCCACATCTCTTATTTTTCTTTACGATCTCAGCTGCTTGAAGAACCACTCTTAATATATTAATTCCCTCTTGAACGTTCGGCATAAATTGGGCTCTTATGTATGGCCTATTACTAGCATTGACAATATACCGCGGTGGCAAATGATTAAGAGAAAGGGCAATGATATCCGCCTTGCATCTTTCACATGTACAAGTCAATTCCATCGTCTCCAAGTTCTCTTTCATAATATTTTGTACGATTTCTTCCATTACATTTATAGTGGGCATTCCATCACTCCTAACAACAGGCAATAAGCACTAGGTATTTAGACCTTACCTCCCATTATAATCTTTAATTTGAGATAAAGGAACCTCTATTTCCAATATAAGACAGCACACACATTAAACCAATCTAACTGTGCCCATTTATCAAGTTATTAAGGACTGAATTCGGACTATATTAAATATGATTCATTTAAAAGCATCGTAAATTTCTTTTGTCTTCGGGTTAACACCATACCATCCCCATGTAGCCGTATGGCCTTGTTGGGTGGCTGGATCATCTATTACATATTCATAGACATGGATGATATAGTCGCCTTTTTCATTCATATGATCAAATCGGACTTTAATTTCTGAATCTAATAAATTAAGATGTTTTCTTACTAGATTTTCTGCATCCTTTTGAGTGATGGGCTTCTCTTGAACTGAAGTGACAGGGTCTTTCGGTTTCTCAGGTTGTTTTTGCACGATTTCTTCTTTTTTCTCCACAGGAACAATAGATTCCTTCTGGTTTTCATATTCAATCTCATCCATAAGGAGTTGATTCGCTGCTTCAACCATCTTTTTACCTTTACCATGTTTCACTTTATTTTTCGCCACTTTTTTTAATAGTTCATAAGCTTCCTCATGCTGGCCATTTCTTAGTAACTTTTTACCAGATTCTAGATCTTCCTTTAGTTTTTGTAATTCCTTTTCAGATTTTTTCGCTTTTGCAATTAAGGATTTCGCTTGAGGCTTGAGTGTTTTGAGTGCAGCCGCTTCTGATTTTGTATCGAGAATTAATTGTGATTTGGAAACGGCTTCCTCAAACTCACCTTTTTTATATAGACTAATGCTTTTGGCCATACGTTCTGTTGCCTTAATCGATTGCTTCACTTCTTTTGTTTCTTTTTCTTGAATCGCTTTATCAAAAGAGGAAAGGGCATCTTCATAACGTTTATCTTCTAATGCCTCTAAAGCAAGATCCATATTTAACTTGTATTCTTTTGAGGTACATCCCACAATAAAAAAAACAGTCGCAATCATTAGTAAAAAAATAACTTTTTTCATTTAACTCACCTCTAATCCCATTTTATTCCATCCAGACAAACAGGAAAAACCCCTCAGAAAGAAGTTTCACTTGATAATATTGATTATAGTTGGTTTTGAGTAAAATTGACACTTCTCATATTTCTTTTCACACTAAATTCTAATTCCTTCACTTTTCTGGGGAAAATTGGTCCATTAACTATATACCAATAATTCCCTGTTAAAATTTGAAGGATTCTAGAGAATAATGTCGAATACATATAAGTTAGTTTAATTTTTTTAGAAGGAGAGTTTTCAAATAATGCGTACATATCAAGTTGATGAAAGGCCTCATCTTTTAGCGATGATTCCTCTTAGTATTCAGCATTTATTTGCGATGTTTGGTTCAACTGTGTTAGTCCCCATTTTATTTAATGTGAACCCAGCAACGATTTTACTCATGAACGGAATCGGTACTTTGATTTATATTTTTTTATGTAAAGGACAAATACCTGCCTACCTTGGTTCAAGTTTCGCCTTTATTTCTCCCGTATTTATCGTCTTAGGTACAAAGGGTTATAGTGCCGCTCTTGGCGGTTTCATCGTGGTCGGAATCATTTTTGTTCTTATAGCTATTATTATTAAATTTGCCGGCACGAAATGGATTGATATCGTATTCCCGCCTGCTGCAATGGGAGCCATTGTCGCCGTGATCGGATTAGAACTAGTACCAGTAGCGGCAGAAATGGCAGGAATCATACAACCACTTAATGATCCACCAGCAAACTGGGTCCCTGATGGAAAGGTCATCACTGTTTCCTTATTAACATTAGGAATTACCATTATTGGCAATGTGATGTTTCGAGGGTTTCTAAAAATCATTCCAATATTGATCGGTATCATCGCAGGATATATCATTGCTTTCTTCTTTGGAATGGTCGATTTTACACCTGTCAGAGAAGCGGCTTGGATTGCCTTACCAGACTTTTATGCCCCTACATTTGATTGGTCAAGCATTGCCATTATTGCTCCTGCAGCACTCGTTGTGATTGCAGAGCATATCGGACATTTAGTTGTCACACAAAATATTGTGAATCGAGATCTAATGAAGAATCCGGGATTAGACCGTTCCTTACTCGGAAACGGGGTATCTACGATTATTTCAGGATTTGTTGGATCAACACCGAACACCACATATGGGGAAAATATCGGTGTGCTCGCCTTGACAAAAGTGTACTCTACTTGGGTCATCGGTGGAGCCGCTGTTTGCGCTATCTTCTTATCCTTTTTCGGGAAATTAGCGGCCTTGATCTCAACCATCCCTACTCCTGTCATGGGTGGAATATCTCTTTTATTATTCGGAGTTATCGCTGTATCTGGTTTGCGTATGCTCGTTGAATCGAAAGTTGATTACTCTAAAGCAACGAACATGATTTTAACTACCGTCGTGCTTGTCATTGGAATTAGCGGGGCAACCCTAACTTTCGGTTCGTTTTCACTAAAAGGAATGGCACTTGCAACCGTTGTCGCCATTATTTTAAGCTTATTCTTTAAAATTATCGAAGTGTTGAATTTATCGAATGATGATGATTAATGATGCTAGCAAAAAGGCCACCCTCTGATTTAGAGGGATGGCCTTTTTGGGTGTTTCTAAAAATTATTCCGCTGATTTCTTATGTGTCCAACCGTTCTCTTGATAAACCTTTTCTTCTTTCATGAGCTTACCTAACGCTCTTTTAAACGCACCTTTACTTAACCCAAAGCGCTTTTGTATTTCCTCTGGAAGGCTTTTATCACTATAAGGCATGGAACCTCCGCGACTTTCTAAATAGTGATAGATTTTTTCAGAATCTTCTATTTGGGCTTCATGCTTACGGCCTCTTAATGAAATATTCACCGAACCATCCTCTTTTACATCAATGATTCGGCCATCTACCTTTTGACCTAATCTTGGCTCTTTCTGCCGTTCAGATTCATGAATAAACCCCCGGTATCCTTCAGCAGTTATAATGAAAGTGCCCGTTCTTAATGTTCGATAAACAACCCCAGTGATGTTTCTATTAAAGTCATCTTTTGTCGCTTTTGTAAATGTCTCACTCATAACATCTTCCGTAGCTAACTTCCCTAGCAATCGGCCATTGCGATCTAATTTTAACGTACAATACAATCGGTCCCCAACAGCTGGCCAAACTGCCTCTACTATCGGCAAATCATCATGGTAAATAAGAATATCTTTACTCATCCCAATCGAGACAAATACCCCAAGCTCTTCGTTCACCCCAACGACTTCCACCCAGTCATATTTTCCTATTTGAACTTTAGGAATCCTCATAGTAGCGGCCATTCTTCCATCATGATCTTGAAATAAAAATACTTCTAGTTCTTGATCAGGGTCAAAATCATCTGTCATCTCACTATTATGTAATAAAACACGGTCTCTCCCATTCGTTAAAAAATAGCCATAAGGCATTTCCGTATCAGGTTGCATTTTCACAACTGTTCCTGCTTGAATTGTCGACATATACTTTATCCTTTCTTTTCATAACGTGAAATCTCTATCTAGAATAACATTTCACCATTAGATTTGTTTCTTATTATATCAAGGTTTTTCATGAAGTACTAAACAATATCATGAAGAAAGACATAAAGATAAAATATGAGTTTTAGCGGTCCTTTATTCAACACAAAAGGCCACCAAATTTGGTGGCCTTTACACAAGGATATAATAGTAAGAACACTATAATGATCCTCGGTTGGGTACTATTATTGTAAATGATAAGATAGCAAAAGGAAATAGGGGATTTATGGTAATGTAAGGCAAGTGAAAATTATTACTTCTATATCTATCATTTCGCAGTAAGTTATTTCCATTTCCCATTAGCTCCTACAAGTTTTAGACATAGACCTTGATCCATCCAAACAATAAGGACCTATGAAGCCATAGGTCCTTTGTTATTCTTATTTTATTTCACATAATATTTCCAAGTATGCTCATAGGCAAAGAATAGTTCTTGAGCCTTATTTAAATCCACTTTCTTTTTCACTTCACGAGATGAGAAGTTGAAAGTCAACTTCTTTTGTTGTCCTGGTAATAATGTTAAACTTCCATAACTAACAGGGTGTGTTTGCTTTGAAATATCAGATTGAGCGATAACCGCATTATCAACATGTAAACTATACTTACCTCTAATATCAAAGATCTTATTACTTGTATTATTATATAGTGTAACTGTCATTTGAAGCCTTCCATCCGACAAAAATTTTGCATCTTCTAATGATGCTTGAAGCCCAACTTTAAAACGGTCTTCTAATATACGTGCTAAGAAAACGGCAAATTGTGTACGATCTATATGATTGTTTGGCATAAATTTTCCGTTGTTTCCTGTTGTAATTCCCATTCCCGCCAAGGATTGTACGTAATGATAGTACCATTTACCACGTTCTACATCTTTAAAATTAGTTGCATACGTGTACTTTAAATCAAAGGCAACGGTCATAATTTTCGCCATCTGAGCTCTTGTTAAATAGCCACCCGGATTAAAATTAGTTGATTTCTGGAAAATTCCGTATTTTGTAACGGCTGCAATTTCTTTATAAGCAGGATCAGTAGTTGGAATATCTTTAAAGCCAGGGTTCGGAGAGAATTCCTTGTCAATCCCTAAAGTTCTCGCTAAAATGATTGCCGCCTGTGATCTTGTTACTTTATTACGAATACCAAAGGTACCATTTGGGTATCCCTTAATGATCCCATGTTGAACCAAGTACTCAATTTCTTCCTTTGCCCAATAATCTTTTGAAATATCAGAGAATTTAGTAGTCGAGCGATTAAGCTGGTTTTGTACTTTTACAACTCCACTTTGAACGATCTTACTACTCCCTTCATTTCCTCCTGAAGCAACAGTAGCTTCCGAAACATTTGCAAATGATCCTACTAGTGCAAAAATAAGTAACCCAACAAGTAAGAATTGAAATCTCCTTTTCACAAACATCACTCCCCAAATTATAATTAGGCAAAAGAAAGTAGCCTTTCACTACAAAAGTAATATTACCAACAAAGACCATTTCAAACTATATACTCTGGTAAAAAAGGGAAATATAACCCATATCCTCTCATAGTCCGATAGTTTTATAAGATGTTTAACTACTTAATCTAGAAGTAAAGATTTGTAGAACTATAGCGATGTATTTATTAGCAAGATATTGGGAATAGAGGACTATTTTCTGAGGTTGTCATCACGACTTTTATCACGTAATTTTGTATATTAATTTTACAAAATAAAAGACTACCGCTAAACCAGTAGTCTTGATGATAAATCAAATATATTTATTAATTACATGAGCAACCACTATTGATCTCCTGACGAATCCTCCGTAGTAGAATTCATCATTTCCACTGATCTTACTAAAAAAGATGCGTATTGTTCACGGCTTACATTTATTAAAGGGCGAAAATCCTTAACATTTGTGATATCCAATTCTGATAAAGTCTGAATATACTCCCTTGCCCATTCTTGTGCAAGATCCAAATCGGTTATCCTCGATTCTCCAACCTTCTCTTGTTCATTGAGATTAAATGCTTTCACAAGCACCTTCGCCATAGCTTGACGAGTAATATTTTCTTTTGGTAAAAGTTTTCCATTGTAACCCTCAAAAGTGCCGAATTTCTTTACAATTAAAGAAGCACGATAAAGCTCTGGGTCTGATGAATCAGCACCTACATCTTCAAATGGTATTACTATTGAAGTGTCAATCTTTCCATGAACATTTTCTAAATAACGTGCAAGTGTTTTAACAACTTGTCCTCTAGAAATAGGCGTTACAGGATGGAAGTTTCCATTTTCACCTTTTACTAAACCAAGTTCTACCGCCTTATAAATATTCTCTTTATGACTACTATCAAAATGAGCCTCATCATTAAATTTAATGTTTTGATTTTCAGCCGCAAATGTTGGTGATACCGTAGTTATAATAAATGTCGTGGCTATAGCTCCTATAAAAATATTCTTGCAACTTTTATATATCCCCATATCTGTCTATTCCTCCCCGTAGAAACATTGAGACAATATGTTTTCATTAAATGTATATTAGGATAATATACATTTATATATTAAGATTGATAATCTAACTAAAAATCCATTGCATCACTTTCCATATAGTAACACAGGGGATATATTTTGGAAATAACCACTTTAAACAAGTGATGCAATCTAGTTTAACTTAATAGAAACAATAAGATTAACATTTATTTAAGAATAAAGAAGGATGATCTCATGGGAAGATTCATTTTGCTCCTTGTTATAATACTTCTTACAAGTTGTTCAACTTCTGTTAGCAATATTAATCATGATTTTTTCATCATCGCCCACCGCGGCGCTTCCACCTATGCACCCGAGCATACGATTCCCTCGTATGAATTAGCAAAAGAACAGGGAGCCGATTATTTAGAGATTGATTTACAAATGACAGCTGATGGTGAATTAGTTGCCATGCATGATGAAAAGGTGGACCGTACGACAAATGGGAAAGGTTTTGTGAGAAGCTACACTTTGCATGAATTGAAACAATTAGATGCAGGTTCTTGGTTTAATCAACAATACCCGAAACAAGCTAAAAGAGAGTACATTGATTTGAAAGTTCCCACTTTGGAGGACATCCTAAAGCATTTTGGCGATTCTGTTAATTATTATATTGAAACCAAAAATCCAATAAAAGGAGAATATATGGAGGAGAAGTTGCTAGCCCTCCTTGAGAAATATGAATTACTTCAAAAAGGGAATAAAGTAATCATCCAATCTTTTAGTGAAAATAGCCTGCGAAAAATCCATCGATTAAACAAGTCCATTCCATTGATCCAGCTAATGAAATATAATCATCCTGCAACAGTTTCAGAAGAGCAAATAAGCCATTGGAAAGCCTATGCAAGAGGAATTGGCCCAAACTATCAAATGATTGACGAAACATACGTGAAAAAACTTAGGGATCACAATCTATGGGTTCATCCCTATACAGTTAATCATAAAAAACACATGAAAAGGTTAATCAATTGGGGAGTAACTGGCGTGTTTACAAACTATTCTGATCGTGGGGTTGAAGTTAAGCAAGGGAAAGTTGAATAGTAATAACGGGGGAATAGTTGAACGAAAGAATTCCCCCTTTTCTTTATATAGGTTGGGTCATTCTTAATTTTGCCACAAATGGAAATACCTCTCTTTTCTCCTAACGGGAACGTATGTTCTTATCTATATATTACATGAAATAAGGCTCTCCGTCATTTACAGTAATTTTATAGAAAAAAATGAATTCTCTCTTTCTCAAAACCTTAAAACCGGACAAGGGAATGAGTTCAATTGCTCGCTCAGTATTCACCCCCTGTTACATGCATAATAACCCGTTATGTCGGTTAAACTATGAATGGACAAGGAAATGGGTTCAGTTGCGAGCGAAGTATGGCTCCGAACTGTTGCTTATTCTTTTTATTTGAGTGCAAAATCCAACTTTCCGGCAAGTAGGCAAATCATGGCTACTATATTTTTGTCAGAGCGATACCCACGGGCTTTTCTCTTAGCTGCCTGAAATAAACTGTTGATTCCTTCAAGCAACCCGTTATTTAGCTTGGACTTAAACCACTGGATGATTCCGTCATAATGGTTTTTAATCATTTTGGCCACTTCTACCATGGGTTCTAGTCGGCAACGTAGACCCCATTGGATCCAGTCTTTTAATGCTAGTTCAGCGATTACTCCTGGGTAACGATAAATCTCTTGCAAGGTAAGTTTCATTCGGTATGCTTTAGCCGTATCAAGTTCACAGTCTTTTAACTGGTCTAGTGTCTCTTTTTGTTTGGCTGTTAAATTTTGTACATTCTTTAGCCAAATATAACGAGTATTTTTAAGTTCTGCACAGCTTTTACGCTCTTGTCTTTGTACTTTGTCTACAGCCTTGTTTACGGCTTGAATAACATGGAATTTGTCAAAGGTAATAGCTGCATCAGGAAACTGGTCTGTAGCCCCTTTAATAAAGGCGGGAGACATATCCATACAGACTTGCGTCACATTTTCGGCCTTGCCTCCATGGGATTCCAAGTGTTTTTTACACTCCGCCCATGTACTTGAATCTTTTCCTTTTGTGACGTGAATAACATTCTTTCCTTTGGGATCCATAAAGATGGTTACATATTGATGACCTTTTTTAGCGGAAGTTTCATCTGTACTAATCATGGTCACATGGGATAAATCTTGAGCTTCGATGGCATTGTCAACGTAGTAATGTATAATCCGCCACAGTTTTGTATCATGTTCTTTGACAAGTCTACTTATGGCATTCATTGGCATATCTTTCTCCAAAGTGATGATCAGAGCATCGAAAAGTAAAGTGAAATTAGAACGGGGTTTAACAGCCCAAGGAACATCTACTCGATGAATTTTTCCGCATTTCTGGCAGTCGGTGCGAGGTAATTCAGCACGAATATAGCAAGGATATTCTAGAAAGTTTAGATGGCGCCATGTTCGGTTGTGATCAGCAATATCATAGACTGGCTGCGCTTCTTCACCACAGTTAGAACAACAGAAAAAAGCACCTTTGCGAATACATACAAAGACATCTAATTGTTGTTTTTCTGCATTAAATACACAGCTATCGATATACCACGGTTCTGTAATATGAAACAGACTATTAATATCTTGGATTTCTACGTTCATTTCGACTCACCTACTAGTTCTAATATTTTAGTAACTAGTATGGACGGGGTGAAATCATTTTAAACAGCGAAGAAGCTGAAATAAATTGGTTAGTCAATAGATGATCTCGATGAAAAATTATCTACTAATCACTCATTCTTCTCAATTCAAACGTTCATTTATGAAAATTGTTTCACTATTTTTCCATTTTTTTCAATAAAAATCACGCTCGTAAACTAGGAAATAATCATTATTTTTCAAAATATATAAGATAGGTAATAGGAGCTAACAGGTGTACCTAACCGCAACTTATATCCTATACGAGTCACGAAAGATATGTATATTAATTAGTATTTTTTCCCCAAAACACGGTTTATACTTTGTAAATATTGCGAGTTTATTCATAGAAATGCATATTATTACAGTATTGTGAACAGTATTAAAAGTATTGATTTTATATGTGGACTTTGTAACAATACCATTGGTATATCATTCCATTATTGGAGGGAGGTGAAATATGTGAAAAAAGGGTTCATTCTTTTGTTATCATCCTTTTTATTGATTGGGACACCTTCTTTCATACAAGCAGAAGAATTAACGGAACCTTTAGAACCTTCGCCATTGGCTACGGAGAACTTGCCTATTGATTCATTAGCGCAACAGGAAGATTCTTCAAATCTAGTAAAAACAGTCGAAACTGTGGAACAACCACAGCAGTTGACTAATGATCAAGTTTTACAAGAGGAAAATCCTAATTCTAAGCTGCCGATCCCGTTAGACCCATCCCTTTTTGCTGATGAAAATGTGGAACAACCACAACAGCCGGCGGATGATCAAGCTCTACAAGAGGGAAACACTGAGTTACCGATCCCATTGGATCCATCGCTTATAGCCGATGAGAGTCAAGAAGATCCTTCATCAGTCGAAGCTAATTCATTGGAGAAATCCTCCGAAGAAATAGCCGATTCTGACGTAGAGAGTGCTCAACAGCCAACAAAAGAGATGGATCGTATTGAAGAGAATTTATCTGAGTCTGTACAAGCATCCGAAGAAAAGGCACCTATGATGAATGAAAGTCTAGAAGAAGAAAAAGAAAAAATCATGCCTGTTCTAAGTATTCGTCTGCTAGGACTTAGCATTAATATTTTAGGTGAAAACAAAAGAAAAAATAGTCCATTTAAACGTTCATTAATCAGTTTTGATATTAATGAATCTTTAAAAGTTAGAAAAGATGCAGATGAAAAGCTTGAAGGCCAGCAAACTCTTAAAGATAATTGGGGATTACTAGGAATTGGAATAGGAATACCTGGTGTGGGAAATCTTCAACTTGACCTCTTCCCTGCTAAAGTAGTCAAAACCAAAACGGGTACAAAACTTTCTTCTGAAGGTGGTGTACTTGGACTTAGAATTTCCGATGCTAAAGATAGAGATGTATTTAATTTAAATGTTATAGCTGGCAAAGGAGAAAAGTCAGAGAAAAGTGAGGACTACTCTTCCCAGGGAGGTTTACTCGGACTTGGGCTTTCTGATTCTAAGAAAACTAAGACTCTAGATTTAAATGTTTTATTCGGTAAAAAGGTTAAAAAAGATGATAATGAGTTTTCTACTGGGGGATTAGCTGCCATTGATGTGAAGAATCCAGCAGGAAATGCACATGTCGGTGTGATTGAAAGCACTAAACAAGTGATTGGAGATACAACAAAAACACGAAGCGGTGTACTATTAGCCGATCTCACTGATACACAAATTGGGGACGCTCATTTAGGTGTCGGTGAAGTTAGTACGGTTGTATCACCAAATCATAAGGAAGTGCATGCTGGAGTAGTCCTTGGCGATATTAAAAATTCACCATTAGGAGATAATCATTTAGGTGTCATCGAATATCACAAAAAGGAAACCGAAGACATTAAAACTTCATCTGGAGGTCTAGTCATCGTGGACACGAAGGATTCTCCAATTGGGGATGTTCATATCGGAGTAGGTGAATGGAGTACAAAAGAGAATAAATCCCCTTCACCCAATCCGAGTGAACCTAGTGAAGAACCAAGTCAGGATGACAACACAAAACCTAGTGATAATAAGCCTGACCCGGATGACAGCACAAAACCTAGTGATAAGCCAAGTCAGGAAGGGCCAGACCAAGGCGAGAAACCAGGTCAAAGTGAAAAACCAAGTAATCATAATCCAAAGTCAGAAGATCAAACAAATAATGGGAAACCAAGCCCAACTAGTCCTATTACGCCTAGTAAACCTGAGCAACCATCTAAACCTGGACAAAAAGTCATCGATCAAGACAAACTACCAGGTTCAGATATAATCACTCTTCCTCTTTTATCACAAGAAGGAAGCAATATCGGTGGGCAAATGGCAGAATCAGAATTAGTGGAACTTGTTAGTGAAGATCAAAATGAAGTCGCTAATATGAAGTCATTAGATAAAGAACATTCTATTGCTGATTTCATTCAAGAATTAACAGACGCTGGTAATAAAACAGTATTAAACGCACAATCAGAAAATGATGTGTCTCAATTACAGGAAATTGTCGATTCTGTAAATGAAAAAATGAATAATTCTTTACAGTTGACACCAGCATCCAGTCAAGTAACTCCTAGTAGTGGTTCAGGAAGCGGATCTTCAGGTTCCTCCGTTTCAGGTGGTGGATCTGGAATGGTAGCATGCTTAGACTATAAGTATCTGAATGAAGTGACCTTAAGCAACCATGTAAATTATGTATTAAATGAACTATCCGATCAATGGATAAACGCACCACCAATTGAACCACCCCAATCTCCCTTCTTCTTATCCATATAAAGAAAATTAATATAAGAAGAAGGAGAATAAAAAATGAAAAAAACAATTGTTGTTAAAACGTTAAAAAGTATTGTTTATACAGGAACATTAGCTCTCGGTCTTTCCATCTTTGGAGGTCAAGTGGGTGCAGAAGAACTGATTAAAACAGAAGATGTAACGAATCCAAATACGCTAGTTCAACAGGTAGATACACAAAACCTGTTAGCACCAGCAGTAGCGAATACTGTTACGAATAAAGAAGCAAGCTCAATCATTCCGAAAACACCACCTGTAAAAACAGGGAATCCTGACCAAAAAGATAAAAGTATTAAAAAGGAAACAAAAGGCTCATTAATTAATATCGGTTTAGGTGGCAGTGTATTATCTCCAATAACAGGTGAAGTAAATATCGATGTAATTGGTGGCAAAAAGGTTGAAACAGAAGATGGCAGTATGTCAACTGGCGGCATACTCCAAGCTGACCTTAAAGATTCAGCCCTACTTGGAAATACTCATGTAGGTGTTGGTGAAGGTACAAAGATTAAAACTGATGATTATGAGTACACACATGGTGCATTAGTGAATGCCGATGTGAAAGGTTCAGTCGTGGGCGATGCACATGTAGGTGTTGCCGAAGGAGAAAAACTTGAAACAGACGACTATGTTTGGACACACGGTGGAGTTGTACTTGTAAAAACAAAAGACACACCTGTTGTTGGTGATTTAGATACAGGAATTGGTGAATTTGAAAAGTTCGTAACTAAAAATCCTGTAAAAGAAGATCCTAAGACTGAAGATCCTAAGACTGAAGATCCTAAAGTTGAAGATCCTAAAACCGAAGATCCTAAAACTGAAGATCCTAAAACCGAAGATCCTAAAACTGAAGATCCTAAAACCGAAGATCCTAAGACTGAAGATCCTAAAACCGAAGATCCTAAAACCGAAGATCCTAAAACTGAAGATCCTAAAACTGAAGATCCTAAAACTGAAGATCCTAAAGTAGAAGATCCTAAAACTGAAGATCCTAAAGTAGAAGATCCTAAAACTGAAGATCCTAAAGTTGAAGATCCTAAAACCGAAGATCCTAAAACTGAAGATCCTAAAACTGAAGATCCTAAAACTGAAGATCCTAAAACCGAAGATCCTAAAGCTGAAGATCCTAAAACCAAAGATCCTAAAGCTGAAGATCCTAAAGCTGAAGATCCTTGCAATACAGATGAGCCAAAACAATCCACTGATAAGCAAGTACCTGTGAACAACAATTCTAATAACGGTGACAACAAAAGAACTGTGAATACAGTACCAACCGATAACAATGGTAAAAACGCTGAGCAAATGAACAACACTACGGAAAAAACATTACCTAAAACAGGTTCTGTAATGGATTCTTCTTTACTAATCATCGTTTCTGTACTGATGATGGTTATGGGTGTTGCTATAAGAAAATTGAACTTTAAGCGAGCATAATCTTTTAATTTATCTCAACTTTACCAATTGGTTAATCATTACTTTTGTACGGAGGGCTGATCACCCTCCTTTTTTTTAATAAAAAATGGAGTTGAGGAAAGATGAATAAGCTAGGAAGTGTATTTATTCTTATAGGCATCTCTTTGTTGCTTTTTGTAGCGTTCACAAAGGGAAAAACGTATATAGAACAAAAAAAATTAATGAAAGAATATACGTCACTCACATTTACAGAAGCTATAGAAGAATCTTCTGAACAGCCTGAACCTGAAAATGGGGATGTACTCGGAATTTTGGAAATCCCAAAAATCGATTTAAAAACCCCTATCGCAGAAGGAGCTCGTGCAGAAGATATTCGATATGCAGTAGGGCATCTTCCGTCTAGTGGGAAGGTCGGTAATTTGGGCAAAAAAAACCAAAATTTTGCTATTGCAGGACATCGTTCTTACACATACGGGAAATTCTTCAATCGTTTAGATGAATTAAATGAAGGAAATAACATCATCGTTTACGCTCGAAACAAAATATTCACTTATAAAGTGTTTGACAAAAAAATAGTGAAGCCGACCGATGTGGATGTAATGAATCCGCTTAAGGACCAATCCATCATCACCCTCATTACATGTCATCCAAAGTATTCTGATAAAGAACGACTCATCGTTTTTAGTGAATTAGTTTCAGAGAAAACTTTAGATGGTAGTGAGTTTCGCAACAAAGTGTCGGAAAACAATTGATTATTTTATCTTATTTCCTTGTTTATCTCGTCATTCTGTTGATAGTGACGTATTTTTCAACAGGAGGATACCAATCGTGTATAGATGTGCGTTTTGTCATTCCATTGTTAAAGATGGTGCTTTCATAGTATTAAGGGAATCCAAATATTGGATTGGTCATATGTGTGGTTGCAGTGAAAAGACAGGTGAAGAATTGTCTGAAATCATGTATTATAAAGGTCTCTCTAAAACCGAATTAAAGGCTTTGAAACGTGAATATTTAGAGTTAGCTTATAATCAATATACAGATTACAATGATCGGAATCGCCTGTTAGCATCCATTCACGTTTTAGATACTGTGTTTGAGATGGAATAAACTTATTAATTTGAACTGTCCAAAGAGCAAACGGGATGCACTTTGGACAGTTTTTTTTATTTGCAAAGCATACTTTTCTCTTTGTATCATTCCCTTATTTTTATTAAAAATCCTTGTAGAGAAGTTCTCCACAAGGATTTTCATCATATATTCAAATCTTTCGTTTTACCATTATAAATATCGGAATCTAATTCACCTGTCACCCTACTTGTGACAACCCCGGCTGTCATACTTCCGCTTACATTAAGAGCAGTCCGGGCCATATCAATTAATGGTTCAACAGAGATAAGTAGACCAGCTAAAGCGACTGGCAAATTCATGGTCGATAAAACAAGAATCGCAGCAAAGGTTGCTCCTCCCCCAACTCCAGCAACTCCAAAGGAACTGATGGCAACAACTGCAATTAAAGAAAGAATGAATGATGGTGACATTGGATTAATGCCAACTGTAGGTGCAATCATAACGGCTAACATTGCCGGATACACCCCTGCACAACCATTTTGACCTATGGATAAACCAAATGATCCTGCAAAGTTGGCAATTCCTTCTGGAACCCCTAGAGCATTCGTTTGAGCTTTTACATTAAGCGGTAAAGTGCCCGCACTTGATCTTGATGTGAAGGCAAATGATAATACTGGAAATACTTTTTTAATATACGTAACCGGGTTCAATCCACTTATAGTTAAGATTAATAAGTGAATAAGGAAAACAATTAATAAGGCGACATAAGATGCGACAACAAATTTCCCTAATTTTAAGATCGCATCAATATTACTTGTTGCAACAGTTCTTGCCATAATCGCCAAAATACCGTATGGCGTTAACCGGAGAACAAGCGTAACAATTCGCATGACAATCGCATAAATCGCATCGATAATCGTTTTAAAAGCAGCCGCTTGTTCTGGTTGTTTTCTTTTTACCCCCAAATAAGCCATTCCGACAAATGCAGCAAAAATAACAACAGCAATCGTTGATGTTCCACGTTGTCCCGTGAAGTCTAAAAATGGGTTCGCAGGAAGTAATTCAATGATTTTTTGTGGGAAAGTTTGATCTTGAATTTCCGTATACTTTTGCTCCATCGCTTCCCCGCGTTCTAATTCTGCACTTCCTTGGTTGATTTGTACGGCCTCAAGATCAAATCCTAATGTCGTTCCGATCCCCACAGCGGCAGCAATGGCTGTTGTCCCAAGTAACAAACCAATAATAAGTGTAGCAATTTTCCCCAAATTATTTGAAATGGTCAATTTCGTGAAAGCTGAAACAATTGAAATAAAGACGAGTGGCATGACAACCATTTGTAATAATTTCACATAGCCTGTTCCGATAATATCAAACCAACTTGCGGATTGAACAAGTGTTTCAGAATCAACACCATAGATCCATTGAAGAACAAGACCAAACACAATCCCTATCCCAAGAGCGAGGAACACTCTTTTAGAAAAGGAAACATGCTTTTTCTGCATATACATTAAAATCCCAACAAAAAGTAATAGGAAAATGATATTTATAATAACTGCATATAGATTCATAGTTGACTTCCCTCCTATTGATAGGATAACTTTAATACTCTAATCCCTATATGTCAAGTGGGAATTTTAGCGAAAAAGAAAATTCATTTTTTGGATGGTGCTTTTTGGATGGTGCCAGGCACCATCCAAAAAATGTAATATTAAAAAATGTAATATCTTAAACCTCTGCTGTTGCGGTTATTGTGGTTTCTCCTTTAACGGGCACTCCTTGGAGGGTATCTTTTACTGGACAAGACTTTTCAACGTGTTCGATTAGTGACTGTATATTTTCTTGGGAGGAGGGGGAATCAATGTAGATTTGGTAACGGATCTCTTGATATCCTGCACGGACATTAGGGTTCTTTCCTAAGAATCCATCCGGGTCTAAATCTCCTTCTATTTTCACTTCTACTCCTTTTACTTCCACATCATGTAGCTTTGCAAAGGATACGACTAATACATTGATACATCCTCCAAGGGCAGATAAAACATACTCTACTGGATTTGCCCCTTGATCCGTGCCTCCTAAGTGTTTCGGTTCATCAATAAGAACTTCTTTTCCATTCATATTGGCTACAGATAAAACGCTTTTTCCAGACCATTTAACATTTGAAGCAAAAGTAGTTTTGGCCATGTTCAATTCCTCCTAAAATTATTTTTTCAAAATCTACTCGATTTTTTCTTAATACTTGGGTGTCTTCCTATTTAATATTCAATAAAGTGGATATATTTAGTGGGTTTTAAGTGTAAATAAAATTTACAAACGCTTTACCTATCATCCAAAACTCACAAACTTTTTTCTCAATTCTGACTATACCTATATGCTTTGTTATTGTCAATGATTTTGCAAAATACAATTACCTCTATTTTTAACTCCCTTTTCCACCCAACAAAAAAAAACATACCGCACTATATCAATAGCAGCGGTATTATGGTCATGGAATTTTTTGGATGGTGCCTGGCACCATCCATTTTTATTTTCTTTTATTCCGAAAATCAGGGAATTGGTCCCCTTCTTTTTCTTCATTCCCTAATAAAAAGAATGAAATGATTCCTGATAAAACAGCAGCTCCCCCAGCAATCATCATTCTTATTTGCCAATCAATTTCTGAATAGTCTTTATTCAGCATCCAAATAGCAATTGAGGCGACAAGAATCATAATCGGAATGACAAATGATAGTTTCTTCACCTTCCAAGCTCCCTCCACTTTACATTTTATCCTCATATTAACATAGGAGAGTTTCAATAAGCATCTGGAAACTAGCTTTCATCCTCTTCTCTTTCGACAAAATGACAATAATGGGAATTTGTTTTTTCAGTGGGAAGGTAAAAATTCGCGGGTAAATCTGTTAAGTTGACGAATGGATAAGGTGGTGGGGTATTTCTTTTATAGAATTGGTAACTGCTGTACGGGTAATCTTCCATTTTAGAAACCATAGGGATCTTGGTATTAATTGGATTTCGGTGGATGTATCTACTAACATTGAGGAGATTTTGCGGAATAAGGATAGGGGAACTATTAAAACGTTGCTGAAACACATGACCTACATGCTCATACCTGCGATTGTAGTAATCAGTGTAGCGTTTATTAAAAATACCCATGACCTTCGATATTGAAACTTCTTCCGATTTTAAAAGGAAATGATAATGATTGGTCATAATACAATAGGCACTTATCGAAATTTTAAAATCAGAATGAACCATTGATAAAAGACGGAAAACCTGCCTCATATCTGCTTCATTATGGAAAATATTTTGCCGATTATTCCCTCGCGCATAAATATGGTGATATGCCTGAGGAATCCATACTCTTCTTTTCCTTGCCATATACCTAGTCCTTTCTATTTATTTTTTTGAAAACTATTACACTAAGACACTAGTAGCCCAATCTCCCCCTTCCAATTGAACATTCTAACAATAAAACGATAGATCCACCTGCATTATAAAATATTTTCTAGGGTAAATCCATTTTTTAGAGGGTGACAGGCACCACCCAGAAACTGGATGGTGCCTGTCACCCGGAAAAAATTGTATAACCCATAAATCAACAATTTTTTACAATATTTAAACATTTTATCCATACTATCTAAATATTAGGGATGTAGTATATGCGTTGGAGATAGGATTAAATCTATTAAATTATCGAGGTGGAAAAATGGCTGAGTTGAATCGTAGAAAGTTTTTAACGTATGTAGGAACGGGGATTACGGCTATGGCGGTTGCATCCTCAGGATTAGGGGCGCTTGCTCCACGAGCTGAAGCAAATGGAAAACAGGCTGCATCTCATTTATTCGGCTTCAAGCGTAAAGTTTCTGGTTTAAACTTTACCCCTATTAAACCAACAGACAAGGATGATCTAGTATTGCCAAATGGATTTAGATATGATGTGATCGCTTCATATGGTGATGTGATTAATAAAAAAGGCGATACATTTGGCTATAATAATGATTTCACCTTATACTTCCCTATTAATAATTCTAGTGACAGAGGCCTTTTATGGGTTAACCATGAATATACAAGCGATTTATGGGTAACAGGCAAGAAGGGTATAAATGGAAAATACACAAAAGACCAGATCCAAAAGTTACTTTACAATCAAGGTGGCTCCATTATTGAAGTGTACCGGGATGAAAATGGTCAGTGGAAAATGGATAAAAACTCTAAATATGCTCGTCGTATCACAGGATTAACTCCAATGAAATTAACAGGTCCTGCGAAGGGATCGCAAGCTGTAGGCAATGCCAATACCGTTCAGGGTACGTTTGCGAACTGTTCTGGTGGTATGACACTTTGGAACACGGTTTTATCTGCGGAGGAAAACTATGAAAGCACATGCGAGGATGCTAGTTTAAATGAAACCCACTATGGCTGGATTGTTGAAATCGATCCTTTCAATGAAAAATTTGAACCGCGCAAGCATACAGCTTTAGGAAGATTCCATCACGAAAACTCCGCGATGGGGTTAGCAAATGATGGACGAGTTGTTGTATATATGGGTGATGACAAGACAGATGCCTGTGTGTACAAATTTATTAGTAAAAATAAATACGTACCATCTCGTAAACAAGCAAACTCTGATTTATTAGCCGAAGGAACACTTTATGCAGCCAATATGAAAAAGGGACAATGGGTGGCTTTAACGATCGAAGCAGTACGAGAGAAGGCAAAAGGTAAACCTGAACTTTTAGGGAAATTCAAAACGCAAGCAGATGTACTTGTCAACGCTCATGAAGCAGCGATTTTACTTGGAGCAACCCCTACGGATCGCCCAGAAGATGTAGAAATTAGCCCATTTGATAAGACTGTTTTCATTGCACATACAAATAATTCAAATCATGGAAATATCCACGGACATATCACCCGATTCGTTGAAGCAAATGATGACTTAGGGTCCCTAACATTTGACTTTGAGATTTTCGCAGCTGGTGGTCGTCAAAGCGGATTTAGTGCACCTGACAACTTAACATTTGATTCTGAAGGGAATCTATGGACCGTAACAGATATTTCATCTAGTTCATTAAACAAAGGAGTGCACTCGACATTTAAAAACAATGGGGTATTCGTCATTCCTTCCATGGGAAAAAATCAAGGCGAAGCTTTCCAATTTGCATCTGCCCCTGTAGAAGCTGAGTTAACAGGTCCTAGCTTCACAAAAGATGAAACCACCTTATTCCTATCCGTTCAACATCCAGGGGAAGGAACAGTGGATAAAAATAAACCAACAAGCATGTGGCCACATCGTAAAGGAGATAATCAACCACGCCCATCTGTAGTGGCGATTACCGGATTTAAATATTAATAGCAGGAGGTTCATATGTTACAAAGCATTGGGATACCAGGGTTAATATTAATATTAGTGATTGCACTCATTATCTTTGGCCCTTCAAAGTTGCCAGAGATTGGACGAGCTTTCGGTACAACATTGAAAGAATTTAAAAAATCAACGAGAGAAATTGTTTCAGATGATGAAAAAGTGGAAGTGTTAGAAAAGAAGGAAACAGTCGTAAAATAAGCGTAAATCAAAATTGCTAGAAGAAAAGACCTTCCGTTTCACATAAATGATTTTTATGTGCGACGAATAGGTCTTTTTCTTCAAATAAATGTTGTAGTTTGGGGGGGTATTATGCAAGACATCAATATGAAAGCTGTCCAACATTTTGAAGAATTAAGAAAAAGAATCATGATTGTACTCGTAGCCTTTCTCTTATTTCTCATTGTAAGTTTTGTTTATGTACAAGACCTATACAAGTTTTTTGTGAAAGATCTTCCGTTTAAGCTCGCTGTTTTGGGACCAAGTGAGGTCATTGTCGTTTATTTAATGATTGCAAGTGTCATCGCCATTGCTGCGACCATTCCAGTAGCGGCCCATCAAATTTGGTTATTTGTAAAACCTGCATTAACCGAGAAAGAGAGAAAAGTCACTCTAGCCTATATTCCCGCTTTATTTCTACTCTTTTTATTAGGTATTTCATTTGGATATTTTGTATTATTTCCAATCGTTCTGTCCTTTTTAATGTCGCTAACTGGTGAAATGTTCAATACTTTTTTTACGACAGAGAAATATTTTCGATTTCTGTTACATATGACATTACCTTTTGGCTTTTTATTTGAATTACCAGTCGTCATCATGTTTTTGACGAGTCTAGGTGTAATCAATCCTTATAGACTAAAAAAAATAAGGAAATACGCGTATTTTGTACTCGTAGTTGTTTCCGTTTGTATTACACCACCCGATTTTTTATCCGACGTTCTCGTTATTATTCCTTTAATTTTATTGTATGAAATCAGCGTCAGTTTATCGAAAGTCGTTTTTCGAAAAAGAGAGACCCGTGGAAATAGCGAAGAGGCTTCCATTCAAAATTAGGTGCCAGGCACCATCCATTTTCTGGATGGTGCCTGGCACCTGGATTATTTTGTCTTATTCGCGATTTCGATGGCTTTGTCGGTTTCTTTCGCTGCTTGGTTGAGTGCTTTTTTAGGGTCCATGCCTTGGTACATGTTTTCTAGGGCTGTTACGATTTGTTGTCTTGATTCTGGGAAGACGGTGATGAGTGCTCCTTTTGTTGCTACGGATGGTTTTGTATCATGTAGTTGGTTAACGGTTACTTTTAATTGTGGAAATTCTTGATGTTTTTCTTTTACAATCGGTTCGTCATAGGCTTCTGGGTTGATCGCAAAATATCCTGTTTCCACATGCCATTTTGCCTGACTCTCTGGGGAGGCTAGAAACTTCATAAATTCCCATGCGGCTTTTTGCTGCTGTTGATCGATTCCTTTTGACATCCATAGGGACGCACCCCCGATAATGACTCCTTCACGTTCAGTGTCATCTGCATGTGGGATATAGGCAACTCCGACTTCAAATGGGGCATTTTTAATAATATCTGTTACACCTGCGGAAGAATCTAAATACATCGCTACTTTTTCCGTTTGGAAGGCCGCACGAATATCATCCCAATTCGTTCCGAAATTTCCAAATGTTCCTTCCTTATTCATATCATTCAGGAAGTTAAATACCTGTTGCCCTTCCTTTCCATTAAACAAAGCCTTCGTTGCATCTCCATCTCTTCCATTATCTTCATTTACGTAAAATCCACCTTGTGTTGCGAGTAACTCTTCAAAAAACCAGCCATATGTCAGCATCGAAAATCCGTAACGTTCGGTAGAATCTCCCTTTTTCTTCGTTAATTTTGCCGATGCCCTTTTTACTTCATTAAACGTTTCTGGTGCCTTTTCTGGGTCAAGTCCCGCTTCCTTAAAAGCATCTTTATTATAAATAAGAACAGGTGTCGATGAATTAAACGGCATGGAATATAATTTATGATCAACTGTGTAGTAACTCAAAATATTTCTTTCCAACTGTGTCAGATCATAATTGTCCTCATCAATAAACGATTGGACTGGTTCAATAAATCCGCTATCAATCATATATTTCGTTCCCACTTCAAATGTTTGAACGATCGCCGGGGCATCTTTCGTTCCACCAACACTACGATATTTCGTCAAGAGCTCCTCATAACTGCCTTGAAATTCAGGTTTCACTACATATTGATCCTGGGATTGATTAAAGTCCTCTACAATTTCATTAAGTGTTTCCTCACCTGCACCTGCCATCGCATGCCAAAAGTTAATTTCCGTTTTTCCGTCTTTATTTTTCACTGCACCCGCTTTCTCGTCGGTACTTGAACAAGCTGTCATGATTAGAACACTCATTAATAACGTGAACGTAAGCAAATTCCTCATTAACTTCTTCATCCCCAAAAACCCCTTCCTTTATTTAATCGCTCCTTCAGTTAACCCTTTTTGTAGCTGTTTTTGACCAACAAATAAAAGAATTAATGTCGGCAATATAACGACGATTACTCCTGCCATCACCACCCCCCAATCGGTTGCGACTTCTTGTGATTGCAGTTGCTTCAAACCGATTTGAACTGTTCTAGCTGAATCATTATTTGTAACAAGCAACGGCCATAAATACATATTCCATGTGGTTAAAAAGCTATAGGCTGCTAATGTTATAAGACTCGTTTTTGAAACAGGGAACACCACTTTCACAAAAAATTGAAAACGGCTAAGCCCCGCAATTTGTGACGCCTCATATAACTCTTTCGGAATGGTTTTGAAATGCTGTCGAAGCAAAAACGTACCGAATGCCAAAGCAAAGAACGGAACCGTCAACCCTTGATATGTATTCATCCATTCCAACTTCTGTATCGTCTGGAAGTTTGGAATCATCGTGGCTTCCCAAGGAATCATCATCGTGGAAATAAACAGAAAAAAGACGAGATCTCTTCCTTTAAAAGGAATAAATACAAAGGCATATGCCGCCATACTGCACACCATCACTTGTCCAATCATGACGAAAAATGAAACAAGAAAACTATTAAATAAATAATGGAGTAAAGGGAGTCGCCCAAATGCCTTTTCGTAATTTTCAATCGAAAAATGTTCGGGAAAAAACTTTCCTTGCAAAATTTCTCCCCCAGACATAAAACTAATCATGAAGGCATACAAAATAGGAAAAAACACGACAAATGCTGATAAAATAAGCAATCCATATAAAAAAATCGGTTTCATCCATCTCATTGATAATGCACCTTCTTTTCACCCAGCTTGAACTGAAAGATTGTGGCAATAAAAATAAAAATAAATAAGATCACCGATTGAGCACTAGCCGTACCGAACTGATAATGGATAAAAGCATCTTGATAAATGGAATACACAATTAAATTGGTCGCCTCAGAAGGACCGCCTCTCGTTAAAATATCAATTTGGCCAAATGTTTGAAAAGCATTAATCAATGAGATGGTAATGATGAAAAACAATGTAGGAGAAAGCATCGGAATCGTAATTCTTCTTAGTTGGTAAAAATAACTTGCACCATCTAATTTTGCACTTTCGTATAAATGTTCATCTATATTTTGCAGCCCCCCTAATAAAATAAGAAAGGAAAAACCAAGATTAAGCCAAATGGTAGAAATGGAGACAGAGAGAAGTGCCCACTCTGGATCTAGTAACCATTGAATTTCTTTTATTCCAAATACCGATAAAATTCGATTAAAGACGCCGACACTAGGATGAAATAAAAATAGCCATACAACAGATGAAGCGGCAACTGAAATGCTCATTGTGGAAGAGTAAATGGTTCGAAAAAAACCAACTCCCTTTAACTTTTCATTGGCTAGCAAGGCCAAGAATAAGGAAATAAAAATCGTGGTTGGAACTGTATAAAGAACAAATAAGATCGTCGCCTTTATACTTTTTAAAAATGTTTCAGATTGCAGTAGATTTATATAATTATCCAAACCGACAAAAAGAGCCTCATTTCCTTGCTGATCGGTCAGGAAAAAACTTAAGTAAATCGTTTTGAACATGGGGTAGAATACAAAAGTAGAAAATAAAATAATGGACGGCAATAAATAAATGAAAGCGGTTCTAAAATTCGCTGTTCTATCCCAAATCGTCCATTCGTAAGATAGATTCATATTAGTGGAGGAATTTGCTGCTGTTTTCACCCCATCACCTCTTTCTGTACAAATGTTGGCTGATTGAATCGAAGCGATATATTTTCTCCAGTTTTCCTATCGAAAAGATAAAGATCTGCAGCATCTATCACGATGGGAATCATTTCACCTTCTCGAACATTCCATTGACCATTCCATTTCGCTTTCCATTCCTCCTCCCCCATTTCAAAACTGATAATCGTTTCATATCCGAGAATTTCAACGTTGGTCACCTTTACAAGGAAGGTATTTTCTATAGATGATACTTCTTCATTCATGCGGATTTTTTCCGGGCGTATCCCTAATTTAATGTGGTTTGATCTGACATGTTGAATGGCTTCCCTCGGGACCTTTATACGATACTGATGATTGAGACTGATTTCAGCAGTTGAATGTAGGATGATCCCGTTGATTAAATTCATGGGAGGGGACCCGATAAAATCAGCCACAAATAGATTGGCTGGTTCATTATAAATGTCGATAGGACGACCCAATTGTTGAATGGTTCCTTTGCTTAAAATCATCATGCGATCCCCCATTGTCATCGCTTCCACTTGATCATGTGTCACATAGATCAACGTCATCCCAAATTTTTGTTGAATTCGCTTAATTTCCGCTCGCATTTTTGCCCGTAACTTTGCGTCTAAGTTTGATAAAGGTTCATCCATTAAACAGATTGGGGACCGGCTCACAATCGTTCTAGCTAATGCAACCCTTTGTCTTTGCCCACCGGATAATTCACGAGGTTTCCTGTTCAAATATTCGGTCAGTCCAAGTAAATCAGCCGCTTCTTCACATCGTTGATTTCTTTCACTTTTACAAACTTTTTTCGCCTTTAACCCAAAAACGATATTCTCTTCTACTGTTAAATGTGGATACAGGGCATAGTTTTGAAAGACCATTGACAACCCTCTCTTGCTTGCCGGAAGATGATTCACTTCTTCATTTTCAATTTTCAAGATACCACCCGTAATTTTTTCAAGCCCTGCTATCATTCGAAGCAGCGTACTTTTCCCACAACCAGAAGGACCGACAATCACAAAAAATTCACCTGGCTCAATGGTCACATGAATATCTGATAGCACATGACGTTTTCGATCATAAGACTTTGAAATATTCACCAAATCAATTCTCTTCATCATCCACACCCCCTCGAAGTTTCTTCCATTGTACAGAAGGAGTGTAAAAATTGCGTTAACCTGTTGTAAAAGATTTACAAACGGTGCCAGGCACCATCCAAAATTTGGATGGTGCCTGGCACCTCGTTTACTTAATCACTTTTAATATTTCACGAAATTCAGGGATCTCGGCAGACTCCATTAGCTCGTATAAAGCCATTTCAACACTTGTTGGAAGGATTCCAAGAGCTTTCATCTTCT
Source organism: Oikeobacillus pervagus (assembly GCF_030813365.1). Taxonomy (NCBI): domain Bacteria; kingdom Bacillati; phylum Bacillota; class Bacilli; order Caryophanales; family Bacillaceae; genus Oikeobacillus; species Oikeobacillus pervagus. Next base: position 15,134 of record NZ_JAUSUC010000017.1, on the reverse strand, counting down.
CAAGCCCAATTTGTTTGTTTAACAGAGTACGAGATGATACGCCATCTTCCACAACCTGCACCTCGTAACCTACTTCTTTTAATTCTGCACAAGTTTGATAAACACAAATATGCGTTTCAATGCCACCAACTAGAACTTGGTTGCGGCCGAGTTCCTTTAGCTTTTCCCGAAACTCCTCATTTTTCCACGCACTAAATGACATTTTACTAATAGGCGTAAGAGCAGTTAAATGTTGGGATAATTCCTCAACTGTTGATCCTAATCGATCAGGGTTTTGCTCCAACCAAATAATAGGAACCCCAAGCTTCTGCAGCCCTTTAATTAATTGCTCTAATTTCTCCATCATCAACGCACTTTCATGCACAATACGAGCCAACTTCCCTTGAACATCCACCAACACAAAAACCGTCTTCTCCCTTTTCAACATACAGAATCTATCTCCTTCCCATATTTTGCAAGGTGCCAGGCACCATCCAGAAAATGGGGATTTTTTCAAAAAAAGAACAGGTTCTGTAGTTTTCTTTACAGATCCTGTTTTTTATAAGTTTTGGTGTAGTTTATTATCGGTTTAAATGGGGATTGGGAAAATTGTCAGCGGGTTATGAATTTCTGTATTTTTTTGATTGTTATCACAATCCCATAACTTGTAAGTAAGGATAAAATCGGATACATGATCATTCCATATCTTGGTATTGTCAAAAACAAGTTGGAACAGAAAATGTACAATATTAAGACATATACTAAATAGTTTAATGGACGGTGTTTCCGATAGATAAAAGCGAAAATAAAGCTTGAGAATACTAAGAATAAATTTTGCCATTTAAAAAAGGAAAATAATCCTTCAGGAAGAAAATCTCGATAAGGGCCAATTCCATCTGGTACTAGATCGCTATTCATAAATAACCATATCGTTTTTCCCACAGTAAACCAGGCAAAGTATAAAGGAAAGTCATTAGCAAATCCTTCCCTTATTCGTTGCTTTCCATACTCTTCCAAGCTCATTCCTGATTGTTTAGCTTGTTGTACAACTTCTCCCCCATCTTCTAAATAAAATGGGTTTGTCCCATTTAACAATGGGCTTCCAGCATGCGAAGAAAATAAATAAGGTTCCCCAAATTGATATATATTCCTAGCTACCCATGGTGCCATAATAAGTAATGGACCAATACACCATATAAAACCAATTTTAATTCCCTCACGCCACCCTTCTCTTCTCAATATGATTGCCCACCCTATTAGGAGTAATGGGGCTGGAGTTGGACGAAACATTATAAGAATAGAGGCAATGACTCCAAATAGAATATGGTAGCGTAAATGGTTGGACCGTATCGCCAAAATAAAAATAGCTAAGCTTAATACAAAGAAGAATAAAGATGGAATCTCTGTTAATGCTGTACGAAAATAATGAAACGGGGCAAAATATGTACAATATAGTAATGTTGCAATAAAACCAATCCATCTATTCTTAAAAAGTTGAATCCCGATCAAGTAGATTAATACAGCAACTAATATATTTATTATCATATTAGCTAAACGGTATAATAATATATGATCCGTATTCAACCATTCCGCTGTTTTAAAAATAGCTGCTAAGTACAATGGTTGACCTGGTGTCACATAAGCATTAGACTCTGTTGCATTATAACCATATACCCCATCATGTATTAGTTGCCAGGACATCTTAGCATATAGCGACGCATCCCGAGATCCATAAAATGAAATATCTGATGAGGGGGTTGTTTGCATAAACGTTTTCCCTGGATTCCCCACTAAAAACCAAGTATTAACAATAGCAAAAAAAATGATCACAATAACAAACGGGAGATGTCCTATAAAAGATTTTTTGAAACGTTCTTTATTTCGCAATTAAAAACACCCCAACCATAATAATAATCATCCCTAGCCATTGCGTTGGTGTGACAATTTCTTTAAAAAGGACAACCGCAAAGATTGCCCCTAAAATATAGCTTAAACTTTGACTTGGGTAAGCAACACTTAATGGAAGTTTGGACAAGATGACGAGCCAAAGCCCTGTAGCTAACACATATAGTGCGGCTCCACCCAGGAAGAATGGGGAAATCACTAATGAAAAAATGGTTGAAACATTCCAATCTGTTATTCCAGATACCGCCATTTTCCACAATATTTGCCCTGAAACGAGCATAAGTATATTCATAAGTAACATTAAGTAGATCATAGTTCTTGTCTTTTCCTTTTCTCTAATTCTTCCTTTAAAATCGTGTAATCTTGCGTAAGTTGTGTCATTTCTTTATTTAATTTAGAAACTCTCCTTGTTAAATCAAAAATAATTAACAAGGCAAATAATAACCCAAATAAAAATAACAATGATGGCGGATAGTATACGTTTAACCAACCCGCTACAGTATTCAGTAAGTTGTCACTAATGCTTAGAAAGGCCATGATGATACAAGTTACGATCCATAGAAGAGAATATTTCGTCTCTAATACCCCTCGTCGAACGGATTCAACTACAATAATAAATAATATAGCGACAATGGCAAATGATAACCAAGTAATTTTCATTTCGTCTACTCCTTAATTAGTTTTTGCATGAGAATAGACAACGTAACCTTAAACATATAGTAAACCGATTTGAACGGCGTAATAGAGGAAGAACCACCTTGGCGTTCTTTCATATTCACTGAGATTTCTTTTATGTTAAGTTTTTTTCTATGCAAAAATAGAATCACTTCTGGTTCAGGATAGTCTCTTGGGTATTCCTCAGCAAAAAGTTGTATAACCTTCTGATTAATAGCACGATATCCCGAGGTTGCATCTGTATATTTTTTTCGTGTGAGTAAAAAAAGTAAAAATTCAAAATAGTAAATCCCCATTCTACGGAAAGGGCTTCCAGAGTAATCGGTTTGCTTGACGAATCGTGAGCCAATGCACATATCACATTCACCATTGATAATCGGTTTGATTACAGTCATCAAATCTTCTTCATTATGCTGGCCATCTGCATCAAATTGCACTGCTATATCATAATGATATTTCGCTGCATATTTATAACCTGATTGGACAGCGCCTCCTATCCCCAAATTAATAGGCAGATCCAAAAGAATAACCTCTTCAAAAGAACGGACGATATCCGCTGTTCGATCTTTCGAACCATCATTTACAACACAAATATCAACAAAAGGAAGATGCTTCTTTATATTTAGCAGCTTATTTAATGTTTGTTTGATTGCTGCTTCTTCATTATAGGCTGGAACAACAATTAATACTTTGTACGAATCCAATGTCTTCATGCTTATATCCTCCTAGGGGATTCTCTATCTTTACTATCTTACATTTTTTTAGTACGTACTTCAATAAAACCAAGTCTGCTATTTTTGAACAAAAAAGATCTTCTACAAAAGGGGGCCTAACTTATTAGACGACCAGCGAAAAAAATACGCTGACCGTCTAAATAGGCACCTACTAATTTTTATTTTGTTAGTATTCGATATAAAAATGCACTGAATTGTGCTCTTGTCACTTTGTTGTTCGGCTTAAATGTTTTGTCCGGATATCCAGTTGTAATTTGATTAGATGCAAGCGCCTGTATTTCAGAAAATGCCCAAAAATCAACTGGAACATCTTTAAATACTGGCGTTGTTTCTCCTTTTAATTCGTAAGCACGTGCTAATATCGCTGCCATTTGTCCTCTAGTTAATAGGTCGTTCGGATTGAATTGGGTTCCTTCTTCATTTCCTTTCATTATGTTCGCATTTTCAACAGCTGCTATTTGATTAAAATAAAGAAAGTCTTTGGTTACATCTTTAAAGCCAGGATCACTAACCGCATTTACAGGTAAATCTAATACTCTCATTAGCATGACGGCGGCATGTGCTCTTGTTAAGAAAGTTTCTGGTTTAAATAAACCATTTTCATATCCTGAAATAACATTTCTCGAAGCTAAATATTCAACTTCCTTTTTCGCCCAATGGTCGGATAACACATCCTCAAACATTGGCTCAATAAACTGATCATCATATTCAGCTTGCAATTTATCTAAATAAATTTGCCCACTTCCTTCTTTATTTGGGTCAGTTTGGGCGACATATATTTTTGACAGTTTAATTGGCTGTTTAATGTTTGATGGAATTTCCGCACGTACGTACTTCCATCCATTCCAATCTAAACCACCATTCTCCGTAAAGTCGATTGGTACTACTTTCCCGTCTCCGTCAATAATTTGGCCTCTCAACCAATTTCTTTTTCCATCTCCATACACCCATAGTCCTATTTGTTTTGGTAATCCTAATAAGGCAACTGGCTGTTTTAATACCGCATAAGCAGCTGCTGTCCCTTCAGTTGGTTTAAGATGATAGTTTAATAGTAAAGAAGATTTTCCATCTCTATACGGTGCTTTTGTTCCTGGGAATTCAACTTGAGCATCTGCTCGAACACCTTCTGCAGTCCAAAGCTGACTATTTTCAAAACGGTCGATTGATACTGATGATTTGACAACATGAACTGTTGTTTCTACTTTTTCCCCTTTATAAGTAGCCTGTACTTTTCCTGTTGCATGAACATCATTGGCTTGTAAAATTCCACCCGCCTGCATCGCGCCGATCCCATTCGTTGCCCACCATCTAACATCATTAGGATTAATGACAACTTCTTTGCCTCCATCAAACACTTTTAATTGGAACGATTGTTTCTCTTTTGCTCCAATAACTGTGTTGCTTGGAGTAATTTCCATCTTCATAGGTTGAGGAATGACAGTAATCGGAACCTTCCTCATCATCCCATTAATTTCTCCAATAATAAAACCTGTCCCAGGTCTTTCTGCCATAAATTGATTTCCATTCATTCTACCGATATTTCCCTCAACACGTAATTTCATTCTTGCAGGATCAATTGTGACCTTATTCAAGAAGGAATCTAGACCCTCCGCTTGAACAGATACAGAAGATCCAACTGTCACCTTAGAATTAGAGAGTTTCATATCTAATGTCACAGGTTCACCTTTAGGAGAAGTATTTAATACTTGTAGAATGGCTGATACTCTTCTTTCAGATTGATCAGAAGGGGAATTGACAACCTTGGGATATGTATAACCCCGTGGACGGGCAACCATCGTTGTAGAACCACCCCCATCAAGGTTCAAGGCTTGATATGCACCGATACTCACCAAATATTGAGCAAACTCAGATAAAGTCATTCCATTACTTTTCCCCTTGTTTCGTCCATCTACTGTGACAAAAAATACTCGTTTTCCAGTACGATCTACTGCTACTGCTGTTCGGGGATTTCTAGACTTCGCTCGGCTACTATTCGGGTTAATCGTCATATCAACTTTTCCATTCTTCACAAGCATAGGGCCACTTGCCAGGATAAACTTCGAGTTTCTCCATTTTGATTCCATATCAATATTCAGTGCTATTCGATCCCCCGCTCTCACCTTTGCCAACTGTGAAGATTGTTCTGTCCCATGAACAGAAATAACATACCCATTTTTAGGAATAACCGAATCTCCATTTCCATACGGTCGAACCGCCTGAACAATACCTGTTACTGGCTTCCCTAACTCTACACCCGAGTCTAGTGGGGTAGAAAGGGAGGAAACGACAATTTCCATGCCATATCGATTTGCCCGTGTACTTGAATAACTGTAGTTTGGAGTATAGATGACCGTCTCTCCAGCACCTCGTTGCTTATTAATAGAAGATACCGGATAACGTATACCGTTGATTTCATATGATGCATTATACTGAAATGTATCTATTTGAGCGGTTCCATCATTTTTTACACCGAAAGCTGTAGGAATGCTCATGTATTCATCAGACCCAGTTGATATAACGCCAAATGTAGAAACCCGATTATGATCTACTAATAAATACGCTGGTAATCTACTACTGAAATGGAAAAAAGAAGCATTTATAGCCCCTACTACACTTTGATTTCGATTCGTATTTTTCCTGACAGCAGATGATACTGTATCTAATGAATTTAAGGGATTAGGAATACCTACACCCACGTTAATTTCCGGTCTAGTTAAATCAATATTCAACCTATTTCCCATTTGAATTTGAGAGTTTATATAAAATTGCTCTTTCTGATAGTCTACACCAGGTGTGACGATGTATCGCTCTTTCACTGCCGCTTCTGCCATAACCCCAATGCCTAGTAAAATAACAAATACTAAACTAGCTGCTATTTTTTTACACAAAAATACCCCTCCTTAATGTCCACAATAAAAAATGACTCTCCATCAAACAAGCATACTGATGAAATAAGTCATAAAATTGGAATGAAATCTCATTATAGAAATTGACCATCATAATTATATCAATAATCTACCAAAATATCCTATAATAATCTAATATTCTTGTATTTTCCCTTTATATCATTATGATAGATGGAAGAAATACAGACAAATTTCAACATTTAAATAGGCAGTCTTAATAAAAATAAACCTTTCTGTACACTCATTAATTTGAGTTCAGAAAGGTTTTAGCATTGGAATCTCAAGCACGTTTGAAACGTAGTTTGCCGACGAGCATCTCTACGGAAGTGACTATACCATAGGAGACAACTAAACACATGACAGGAATGATAAAAGCTCCATAGCGTCCCACTGGTATAAACAAGTTCGAAAGGCCAATATAAATCAAAATGATGATCAATAAGACTAAAATAGAACGATTTTTATGATAAATAAACCCAAACGCAAAGGCCCCAACGACAATCAATAAATGTTGGAAGTTAATAAGCTTTTTCACCATAGGACTGAAGAAATTATAGTAATTACCGATTGGTTCAGCCTGGTGAAACATTACAGCAAATTTTCCAACTGTAAACCACGAGAACCATAAAGGGAAATTTTCAGTAAATCCGTTCTTAATACGGCGTATTGCATATTCTTTATCTGTTATTCCTAATTCATTCAATCTAGCTAAGATTCCATCGAAATCCTCTAAGAAGAAAGGATTCGTTCCCCCTAGCAGTGGATTCCCAGAATGACTTGAAAATAAAAAAGCATGTTGAAACTGGATATAGTTTCGAATCACCCAAGGTAACATCACGATAAGTGGTCCTACACACCATATAAAGCCAATTTGAATCGCCTTTTTCCAACCAAATTGGAAAATTAAAATCAACCAAACCAATAATAAAATAGGTGCAGGTGTCGGACGAAACATTAAGGTAATCGATGCGATGATCCCAAATAACACATGGTATCTCCATTGATTTTTTTTCACTGCCAACACATAACAAAAAATAGAAAAGATAAAAAAGTTAATCGCTGGGCTTTCCGTTAATAACGAACGGAAAAAATGTAAAGGTGCTAAGTAAGTTCCATATAATAAGGCCGTTAAGCAAGCCATCCATTCATTTTTAAATAACATTTTTGCAGTTAAATAAAGAGCAAAAAGAGCAAGCATATTTAAAATCATATTAGAAATTTTCACTAAAAATAGATGATCAATATGGAGGAAATCAGCTAAAAGGATATTCCCGGCTAAATAAATCGGATGCGATGGAGTTACATACGCATTAGGCTGATCGGCATTATACCCATAATAACCATCATATACAAGCCGTTGGGCCATTTTATCATATTCTCCTGCGTCTCTACTTCCATACTTATCAAAAAAACCCGGATGCTCTACAAGAAAGAACAAATGTAAACCAAAAGATAACAGCATAATAAGGATTATTGGGAGATACTTTTTCTTCATAATGAATTTTCCACTCTTTCGTGTTATAAGTAAGTCCTTATTATACATATAACTTCCAACAATATAAAGGCAAAGGAGGAACCATTCTAGTATAATTTTACTTGTATGTCTATTCAGGTCGAATTTAGCGTTTACCTACTGTTAAAGATATTGTATTCTATAAAGTGGAACTATCATCAAGAATGGGAATAATCATTGATGAGGGAATATTTTAGAAATCAGAATAGGAAGGAAATCATGCTACCATTACAAAAGAAAAACCATGAAAAAATAATACTAGCTTTTTTTTATTTTATCTCGTTACAACCAATCATTGATGTTTTAACTACTTTTACTATTGTTCAACTCCATTCTAGTGCAACTGTTGGAATCGTTATAAGAATGATCTACATGCTTGCCAGTTTGCTTTTTATGGCTTCATTTTACAAGAAAGTACCTTTTGCAAAATGGGCAACAATTTATGTGGTTATTTGGGGAATTTTTGTATTAGGGAATTTAGGAATTAACTTTTCTCAAAAACCAAATTTTGCGCTTTTCGATGAAATTAAATTTTTTATCAAAATCAGTTATTTTAATATTGTATTGTTAAACTTTATTTTTATATACAAATACTTTTCCAACAAAGATTCACTCTTTAAATTCTTTTTGCGCAATATTGTATGGAGTGCATTAATCATTGGCTTAGTCATGCTCATCTCCATTCTGACAGGAACTAGCTTAAAAAGTTACCAATGGACAAAAATTGGTTTTACCGGATGGTTCTTTGCAGGAAATGAAATAGGTGCAATCCTCGCTATTATACTGCCAATTGTTACCTATTTTGCCATCATTAGAACAAATAACATCCAAACTTCTTATTATTGGATTCCAGTTCTACTTTCAGGTTTTTCTCTCATTATGTTAGGGACAAAAGTCGGTCTAGGGGCTTTATTTATCACATTATTCATGGGCTTACTAAGCGTAGTTGTCGCCATGTTTAGAAAGAAAATGCCAACTGCCAACCTTAAGTTAAATGCTCTCGTTCTATTTTTCCTTATTGTTGTGATTGCGATCAGCACACCGTTCACTCCAGTATATAAAAATACCTATTCACATATGGAACTTATTGGAATGGATACGGATAAAGCAGACGATCCTCAACCAAAAACAAAAGAGGAAAAGAAAAAGGAAAAGGAAAAAAGCAAAAAACAAGTAGAAAGCCTTATACTTAGTAGTAGAGATATTTATCTCAATAAATATAAAAAGTATTATCAATCTTCCCCAGTTTCACAAAAAATAATGGGAATGGGATATGCAGGAAATTACAAAAAAGAAGCGAAAATGATTGAAATGGATTATTTCGATATTTTTTATTCCACTGGTCCAATAGGGACAATCCTTTATTTCTTTCCACTAGTCTTTTTATTTATTTATTCTGCTGTGTGGGCGCTTAAACATTTGGCGGATGTCTTTCTACCAAAAAACACAATGCTTATTTCTAGTATTGTACTAGGATTAGGGATTGCTAATTTTGCAGGACATGTCTATACCGCTCCGGCTGTTAGTATTTATTTAGCGGTGATCATCGCCTATTTCTACTATGATATTAAAAGTACTTCTAAAATTAAGATATAAGTAAAAAACCAGGTATTCTGTAAGAAATACCTGGTTTTTTTATTAAAACATAATCTTAAACATATCAGCTTAATACACTCATAATATATCCAATAAGAATTCCTAGTCCAAGTCCTCCCATAATTTCAACTCTATTATGTCCTTGTCTTTCTCTCAGTTTCTTTTTACCATTAAAAACATGTTCATTTAGAGTTTCTGCATGTTTTCCAACAGTACGTCTAATTCCCTTAGCATCAATAATCGTAATAAAAAGAAACGTTAACCCTAATCCAAATAACGGGGTTGTAAATCCCTCGCGAAAACCGATTAGCATAAGCTCACTCGCTACTACTGTTGTATGGGTACTGGGAAATCCCCCATTTCCAACTAAACTCAGTGCTTCTTTTCCAAATCGAATATAATTAATAATGAATTTTAGCGTGCCTGCGATAAGCCATGCAAGAAATGGCGTTATGATATACAGTATAGTCATACTCTCCACCTAACCAAAATTTTAGCAATTTTACGATCTTGAAATAAAAATAATTCCTATCATAATAAATACCATGCCTATAATCCGGTTCATACTTAATGATTCCCCAAATAAATAATAGGAAAATACAAAGACCAAAACATAACCAACACTCACCATTGGATAAGCATAACTTAATTCTACTTTTCTTAAAACAACCATCCAGACCAACGCACTAAGTCCGTATAAGAATAGACCTGTTATGTTAATCGGACTTAAAAAGTTCATAATCTCCATCGATTTCGGTTGATCAACTGTTTTCACCGCTCCATATTTCAAAACAATTTGTCCCATAGAACTAAGGAAGACAGAGAATAAAATCAGTAAAATATTTTTCATTTTGTTCACTCTTTCAATCCAATTAATCAAAAAAATACAAGATCATAAACACAGTAATAGCATATAAACCAACTGTTACTAAAATATGTCGATCTTCAAATAATACTTTCTCAGGCGAGCCCCCCTTATCCTCCATATGAATTAAATAGAGATAGCGGAAAATCCCATATATAACAAGAGGAATCGTCCACATTAATTGAATTGTCCGTCCTGAAAAGAAAGTAAATAATGAATAGCTAATAATGGTAGATGTCGCAACAATTGTATTTAATTGATCCAACAATTGCGATGAGTAACTTTCTAATACTTTTCGGTGTGTCCCCTTGTCCTTATTTAATAGTAATAGCTCATGTCTTCTTTTACTTATGGCTAAAAATAGCGAAATTAACATTGTACAAAGAAGAAACCATGGGGTAAATGGAACCTGAATCACAATTCCACCACCAATTGCACGGAAGACAAATCCCATTGCAATAATCATAATATCCATGATAACAACATGCTTCAGTTTCAAGGAGTAAAGCAAGTTTAAGATAAAATAGGCTAATAATAACAACATAAAAAAGGGATTTAGTATGTATGAACCAATGAGCGAACCTATTAATAAAAAAAGACCAAAGCAAATAGCCATATACGGGTTTAACCGACCAGAAGCCATTGGCCTATGTTTCTTTATGGGATGCATACTATCTGCTTCTCGGTCCATGAAGTCATTTAGGATATAGACACACCCAGAAACGAAACAAAAGAGAAAAAAGCCGACGACTGATTGAATAAATGATAGTAAGGTAACAATTTTCAAAGAAAAAATAGGCGCGGCAAATATAAGTAAGTTTTTCGTCCATTGCTTTGGACGAAGTTGAATAAACAGCAAACTAATGGTCTCAAACTTTTTTTTATACACGGTTTCCATTTTTCACCTTCACCTTATATTGCAACTATGGTATTTTAAATGAGAGAAAAAATCGCTTCAACATAAGTATACATTATATATAGTAGGCCATTATTTTACTTTAATATAAATGAATAGCCCTTGTCTACAATGAGAAGATTAAATTTACATATGGAGGATATTAGAATGCTTTATGATTTTTATAGGAAAAACAAACTAGCGATTTGGTTTACTATCATTTCCTACTTGCTATACACTACTTTAACTATTTTCTACTATTTAAAAACAAATGTATTTTATAACACAGGGAAATTCGACATTCTCTTTGATAGTGACACAGGTATTATTTTCAAAGGAGATTGGTTTTATGGAACAGCAGCCGATTTAAGGCATTTTTTATTTCGTAATTTTTTGTCTCCTTTTGTATTCCCTATCAAACTAATCTTTGGGACCGATGCATTACAAAGCCACCCAACGATATATGGTTTATACCTAGCACAGATTCAAACGCTATTCATGTCCGTTAACACTTTTTTTGTTATGAAAATACTAAATGACTTTGCCGTTACGTTGAAAGTAAAAATATTAATTGGAATCATTTTCATCCTTTCTTGGGAACAGATCTTTTTCGCACTGAATATTGAACGGTATTTCTTAGGTCAATTTTCACTATTATTATTTTTATTCTTAGTTCAAACCAAAAAAACTCAATCAGCTTTTCATAGTGCCTTAGCAGGAATCTTACTAATTGGGACGACCATCACAAATATATACCTTTATTTTGCGCAATTATTACTTGAGAAAATGTCTTGGTCAAAGAAAATCCAACATCTTTTTATTTTTTGTGCACTCTTTTATTTTGTTCTACTATTCGGTGGGGGTGGACCTCACATTTTAGATGCCTTTCATTTCTTCAATGATTATACAGGCAAATTTACAGATAAATATTCTTTATTAGAGTTACCTGGAAAAGTCTTTACCAATTTACTTTACCCAGCCATTTTTCCACCGCTAATTGATGAGTCGATACGTGATGCCTTTTTCCAATCTGGACAAGTAAAATGGCTACCATCTTTCATTGTCGCTTCCATTTTATTGATTAGTATTTATACTATTTGGAAGAAACGTAGAAATCGATTTGTGCTTCTACTTGGTTCTATCTTATTGGCCACACTTGTATTACATGGAGTAGCTCAATTTGGTTTGCGCAGTGCCGCTTTATATAGCACACATTTTAACTTTGTATTTATTTTATTAGCTGGAATATTCTCTACCCTTTTAACAAAAGAAAAACAAAAGTGGTTTACAGTTTTCCTCACTTTATGGCTCATCGTAAACCTTTTTGAGACCACGCAACTTTTTGCTAGTATTTATGATTTGGGAATGAAATATTACCCAAGACCTTGATTAGAGTATCATTTAAGAATCTTTGCTTCAATATTTTGGAGCAGAGTATTTTGATTGACAAGCGTAAATTACATGATGAAAAAACTCCAAAAATTAAACACATGAAATAGATGGTATTCACTCCCCAACACTGGTAATATAATCTATAAATACGATAATGGGGGGACTATCTCATGATCATCGTCACAACTGAAAAAATTGCCAATTACAAAATTACTGAAATTAAAGGTCCTGTTTTCGGATTAACCGTAAGAGCTCGAGGCATTGGAAAAGATATTGTCGCTTCATTAAAAGGCCTAGTCGGTGGGGAGATTAATCAATACACTGAAATGCTTGAAGATGCGAGAAAACAAGCCATTGATCGAATGGTGGAAAATGCCACAGCAATGGGGGCAAATGCCATCATTATGATGCGATTCGATTCAGGAGAAATCGGTCAAAATATGAGTGAAATCGTAGCATATGGAACAGCTGTCACAGTGGAAAGTGAGTAGACAAAAATGGAATGGGTTTTGGGCTATTTCGGGATACAACTCTTCATTCTGATCATTTTAATCATTGGGTCCTGGCTTATTTGGGACCGTCGTTTTAAAAATAAACATGGAAATAAAATTCCTCCAGGATTTATCCGTACAAATGAAGTATCAATTGATCCCACAACGAAAAAGAAACTAGTTGTTTACTACAATAAAGAAACAGGTGAAAGGTTTTATAAGGAAGATTAATTTATATATAGAATAAGGGAGATTGTTTCTAAAACCGCTCCCTTTTCTATGCCTAATTAAAAACAGGCTTATTATTGTAGCAGATCAAAAATATCCAGAGTGTAAATCATTCACATCTAAAAGCTAACATAAAAAAACTAATCCCGACTTTAAGGATTAGTTTTTTGAGTTTACGCGCCTTAGAGGATTCGAACCTCTGACACACGGCTTAGAAGGCCGTTGCTCTATCCAGCTGAGCTAAAGGCGCATTTTAATGTGAAACTTCATTCAGGGGGAGTTCTTCACCCTTCACCTATCTTCTTTGTTTCAAAATCATTTTGAGGTGGAGATTTTACTGCCCGTTAAGGCGGGATAAATGCAAAATCTCGTTATAGAAGCCAAACGAAGTCTCTTCATTTCTTCAGTACTTTCCGTAAAATGACTCCGCAGGTAGGATTCGAACCTACGACCGATCGGTTAACAGCCGATAGCTCTACCACTGAGCTACTGCGGAATAATAAATAATTCGATATGGTGGGCCTAAGTGGACTCGAACCACCGACCTCACGCTTATCAGGCGTGCGCTCTAACCAGCTGAGCTATAGGCCCATATTATTTGGAGCGGGTGATGGGAATCGAACCCACGACAACAGCTTGGAAGGCTGTAGTTTTACCACTAAACTACACCCGCATTGAACGTTAAGAGTATAAATGGCTGGGCTAGCAGGATTCGAACCTACGAATGACGGAGTCAAAGTCCGTTGCCTTACCACTTGGCTATAGCCCAATAAGATATGGGGCGATTAGTGGGAATCGAACCCACGAGTGTCGGAGCCACAATCCGATGCGTTAACCACTTCGCCATAACCGCCATAATAAGAAATACATAATTAAATACAACAAGTAAATGAATGGTGATTACTAAATGGTGGAGGGGGGCAGATTCGAACTGCCGAACCCATAGGGAGCGGATTTACAGTCCGCCGCGTTTAGCCACTTCGCTACCCCTCCATTTAAATGGCTCAGGACGGAATCGAACCGCCGACACAAGGATTTTCAGTCCTTTGCTCTACCGACTGAGCTACTGAGCCTTCATACTCCATGTAAAAATATAAAAAGTGGCGGTCCGGACGGGACTCGAACCCGCGACCTCCTGCGTGACAGGCAGGCATTCTAACCAGCTGAACTACCGGACCAATAATTGCGGGGGCAGGATTTGAACCTGCGACCTTCGGGTTATGAGCCCGACGAGCTACCGAACTGCTCCACCCCGCGACGATTAAAGTATAATAATTCGATAAACTAATTTTTCATCACCGAAAGCTTGTCCTAACTTTGGAAAGTCTAATGTAATCAGAACCATAGAATAAACTGCTTACTCGACCTCGATGATAAAATCATATAATAGCTAATGGCGGAGGAAGAGGGATTCGAACCCCCGCGCGGTTTAACCCGCCTGTCGGTTTTCAAGACCGATCCCTTCAGCCAGACTTGGGTATTCCTCCGTACACATGGACCCTGTAGGACTCGAACCTACGACCGGACGGTTATGAGCCGTCTGCTCTAACCAGCTGAGCTAAGGGTCCACTGCGAAATCTATACTATTATAGCGGTGGAGGGAATCGAACCCACGACCTCACGGGTATGAACCGTACGCTCTAGCCAGCTGAGCTACACCGCCATTTTTCATTACTATGAAGTCTGCTGAATTAACCCATTCATTCCTTTGTGGAAAATAGGTGTTTACAGCTAAAATCTTCACAAATGACCCGTACGGGATTCGAACCCGTGTTACCGCCGTGAAAGGGCGGTGTCTTAACCGCTTGACCAACGGGCCAACAAAAATTTGGCAAAATAAATAACCCCAACTAAGGGGTATTGCTTGGCAACGTCCTACTCTTGCAGGGGGACAGCCCCCAACTACCATCGGCGCTGAAGAGCTTAACTTCCGTGTTCGGTATGGGAACGGGTGT
>NZ_JAUSUC010000016.1 GCF_030813365.1 Oikeobacillus pervagus | reverse complement strand
GATAGCCACCTTGTCTTTCGCTAACAGTTCCTACTGCCAAGCCTGTAGTGGACTTTCACCACCAAGTATCCGCCCATGCAGGGCGCACTTAAAAAAAACCTAGGTCTCGCACCCAGGTTTTTTAATCGAAAATTACACCATTTTATTAAATTCTTTTCTTAATCTTTGGATAATCCTTTTTTCTAGGCGAGAAATATACGATTGCGAAATTCCTAACATATCTGCTACATCTTTCTGCGTCTTCTCTTCGCCTCCACGCAGTCCGAAACGCAACTCCATAATCTGTTTCTCGCGCTCTGAAAGTTGGTGCAATGCTTTAAACAAAAGTTTTCGGTCCACATTTGCCTCTAAATCTTTCGTAATAATATCATCATCTGTCCCTAACACATCTGATAATAGCAATTCATTTCCATCCCAATCCACATTTAGAGGTTCATCAAATGAAACCTCTGAACGAATTTTATTATTTCGTCTTAAATACATTAAAATTTCATTTTCAATACATCTTGAAGCATAGGTTGCAAGTTTGATCTTCTTTTCTGGGTTAAAGGTATTCACAGCTTTGATCAGTCCGATTGTACCGATACTAATTAAATCTTCAATATTGATCCCTGTATTTTCAAACTTCCTAGCAATATAAACAACTAGGCGAAGATTTCTCTCTATTAATATCGAACGTGCCGCTTTATCCCCTTTTGGAAGCTTTAATAATAATACTTCCTCTTCTTCCTTAGATAAAGGGGGTGGTAAGGCTTCACTTCCCCCAATGTAATAGATTTCATCGGTTTTTAATCCTAGTTTGATCAGTAGTTTGTACCAAAAATAGATTAGTTTCAAACGAATCGTTTTCATTTCTTGCTCCTCCCTCTTTACTTATTTGTTCTGGAAGCAACTTTACATCTCATTTCATAACGTAAATGAATGCGCATATGATGTAATAGAAAATGAACGGACGTTTTTAACAAGTAGATCTTCCAACTTTCAAAACATTACGAAACATTTTCAATCTTTCCAGAAACCATCTTAGGGTGAACGATACATGAGAATCGGTCATCTGGGGATAAACTCTGTGCCGTAAAACAGACGAGTGCCTTAAGTGGTGAATAATAGTTAAAACCATCATGAATGATAATCCTATCTGGTTTAAAGGCTGGAAGTAATTGATTGGTCTTCCCTATCGACTGGGCGGGAATAAAGCGAATACGATCCATCCAATGATCTGAAAGTTCAACATCTCCATGGAGAAAACTCTCGGGTTGTTTGGCAAGGGTAAGAATTTGCGTCGGCAATCGATCGTCTAGTGAACAGGTTGAAACCATCATGACCGGAGCTTTTGATAAAGGATCATATAATTGATTACCACTATCGATAAACCCTTTTACTTGAATTTTGCATTCATTGATCTCTAGTGTGACATCGACAATTTGATCATATTTTATTTTTTCTATCTCAAAATCTTCCACTCTTCTTTTTGAAAAATACCATGCCACCGGGAACCCAAACATAACAAAAATCCAACTAATAGGATCCCCAAATCCTCTCAAACTTGCTAAAAATAAAGATGATTCCAATTTCATATCAAAATGTAGAAAATAATGAGAACCCATCAATATTCCACCCGTTAAAAAAGTAGAAAAGTAAAAAGTGAGTAAGTTACTCAAAAAATAACGAAACCTTTTAAATCCAAACGCGATTAGAACCATCACGACTGAAAACCCAAGCTTCACTGCAGGATTTCCCGCGAATTCTGCCAGTGGAGTAATCATTAAAATGATTAAGATTGAGCCAAAACCCCCCCCTGTTACCGCTCTCCAAATTTTAATAGAGCGCTTCAAAAAAATGGCAGTCATCCATAATAACAGACTGTCAACTAGCATATTTAATAACCAGATCATATCTAAATATAGTGCCACCATTCTCCTCCTCCATTTACAACTCTATCCGTCTGCTATTACATGAAAGTATACAATACTCCTACTCTAAAAAGCTGTCACAATTTGTTTGAGAGAAAAGGGAAGTTTTTAATGATATATTCGAATTTTGTCGGGAATATGCACTATTTTTTACAAGCCTTAAAAATCGGGGATAAATGAATGGGAGGATCAGATGAACTTGCCACGCTAAAGAATACCACGTCCAGTTGCTTCACCTGGCAAGTTACTTCCTATCCGTCCTCGTCCCTTTATGGACAGTGATCTCCCACCTGTTTTATCTTCTTTGTTTCCAATTGATTTTGAGATGGAGGTTTTACTGATCGTTAAGTTGAGATAAAAACAAAAAAGCAGATGTAATCATCTGCTTTTTGTCGTAATGGCCTAATATCGACTCTGGCCCATCATTGTTTAGTTGTTTTAGGTTATTCAATCTTAAATTTTTTACATATCTAAAAATCAAACTTATCTGCGACGATTACGGTTTCGTAAAAATGTCGGAATATCGAGTGTCTCTTCTATAGGCTGTGAACTTGCAGGTCTCGATGATGGCATCTCATTTTGAGACGCTTCTTCACGTTTCATTTGCTCACGTTTTCCGTTCGTTGATGCCGATGTATTTTGCTTAGATTGGCCTAAGCCTGGACGAACCTGTTTCACCGTTTGCAAGACTTCTTCGTTGAAACCAGTTGCAATTACGGTTACGACAATCTCATCTTTCAAATCATCATTGATCACTGAACCGAAGATCATATTTACTTCTTGATCTGAAGCAGAAGCCACAATATCAGCCGCTTCTTGAACTTCGTAAAGACTCAAGTTTGTGCCACCAGTAATATTCATGAGAACACCTTGTGCACCATCGATGGATGTTTCTAATAATGGACTTGAAATGGCCTTTTTGGCAGCTTCTGCGGCACGATTTTCTCCTGAAGCTACCCCAATTCCCATAAGAGCTGATCCTTTATTAGACATAATTGTTTTAACATCTGCAAAGTCTAGATTAATTAATCCAGGGACAGCAATCAAATCAGAAATCCCTTGGACCCCTTGACGAAGTACATTATCTGCTTCTCTAAATGCTTCAAGCATTGGAGTGCTTTTATCAACAATTTCTAGTAAACGATCATTCGGAATCACGATTAAAGTATCCACTGATTCTTTCATGGATGAAATTCCGCCACCTGCTTGATTCGCACGCTTTCGACCTTCAAAGGTAAAAGGTCTTGTGACAACACCAACTGTTAAAGCACCTAAATCTTTGGCGATTTGAGCTATTACTGGAGCTGCACCAGTTCCAGTCCCCCCGCCCATACCAGCTGTCACAAATACCATATCAGCACCGCGTAGAGCTTCTTCTATTTGCTCTTTACTTTCTTCCGCTGCTTTTTTTCCAACTTCAGGATTTGCACCTGCACCTAGACCTCGTGTGAGTTTAGCGCCAATTTGCATCTTTATTTCAGCTTTTGAAAGATTTAATGCTTGAGCGTCTGTATTCACTGCAATAAATTCTACACCTTGAACACCGTGTTCAATCATACGGTTAACGGCGTTGTTACCGCCACCACCTACACCAATTACTTTTATCGTCGCTAATGAATCTATACTTGTATCAAACTCTAACATGACAAATCCTCCTAATTCGTCGTTATTCCACTCTGATGACTACTCATCAAAAAAGTATCCAAAGAATCTCTTCACTTTTGAAGTGAATTTATCTTCTGGCTTTTTCTCAGGTTTTGCCTTTTGGTTTGGTTGCTGCTCCTTCTGAGTTCTAACTTCTTGGGCCATAACAGGCTCTGGGACAGCACTTACTTTTCTCCCTTGTAATCTAGCACTCTTGTAAGCAAATTGAATCAAACCGATGGCAGTAGTATACTGTGGCTCACGAACGCCTATATAATCCGGTATTGCTACCCTAACACTATTTTGGAACATTTCTTGGGCTAGTTCTAGTATTCCTTGAATATTAGCTACACCACCTGTTAAAACGATGCCTCCTGGTAAATCACGGATTCCTAGACGATTTAATTCATAGTGTACAAGATCAAATATCTCCTCTAACCTAGGCTCAATAATTTCAGAAAGCTCAACTTGTGAATACTGTTGATGTTGATCACTTCCGATAATAGGTACACTAAACACTTCATCTTCAGAAGCATAATCATAATAGGCATGTCCATGCTTCACCTTAATTTTTTCAGCATCTTCAGTGGAAGTTCTAAGTCCAATTGACAAATCTTTTGTAAGATGGTCTCCGCCTACAGGCAAAACAGTTGCAGCCTTGATAAAACCATGTTCAAATACTGTAACAGTGGTCGATCCGCCACCAATATCAATAAGGGCCGATCCTAAATTTTTCTCATCTTTTGATAACGCGACAGTCCCTGCTGCCAAAGGCTGGAATACAATTTCCGTTATCTCCAATCCAGCCCTTTCTACGCATCGCAATGTGTTATGTAACATTGTTTTCAACCCTGTGATAAGAATTCCTTCCATTTCAAGACGAACCCCGATCATTCCCCTAGGATCATTGATTTCATCAAGTCCATCGACTATAAATTGTTTTGGAATGATATTAATGATTTCCCTATCCTGTGGAATTGAAATAACTTGACACGCATCCATTACCCGTGCCACATCATCATCTGTTATCTCCTTATTTTCACTAGAAACTGCTACGACACCATTACAAGGCTGAAGCATAGCATGGTTCCCAGCAATTCCGACAATCACTTGCTTAATTTCCATTCCTACCATGCGTTCCGCTTGTTCAATTGCTTTTTGAATGGATTGTACAGTTTCATCTATATCAACAACAGAACCTTTGCGAATCCCTTCTGACTTCACATTCCCAACACCGATAATATTTAAAACATCATTGACCATTTCCCCAATGATTACTTTGACAGTGGATGTACCGATGTCAAGACTAACAAAAATCTCATTGCTGTTCATTCTATGGCACCTCCTTTAATGGGCAATTCATTTTGAACAACAATCCACATTCGTTCATAAAGTTCATTATCTAAATAAGTTTATTCGGCATTTTCACTATATTTCCTTTAAAAAAATCAACTTTTTTAGCTTTTTTCTTGATTTTCTGTCCACTTTGATAATAATATCCGTCTAATGACAGCAATATTTTGAAATAATCGTACGCCAAACGCAAAAATCGCTGCTAGATACAAGTCTACACCAAGATGAACCCCTAGAAAAGCTAAACTTGCTGCTAACATTATATTAAAGAAAAACCCGGAAACAAACACTTTCTGGTCATAAATATTCTGCAAATAAGCACGAATTCCACCAAACAATGTATCTAATGCAGCTAATACTGCAATGGAAAGGTAGTTAGAATATTCTGTTGGAATCGTATAATTCGAAAACAAGCCGACTAATACTCCAATGATCAAACTTAATATGGGTAACCACATATTAGCACCTATCTTCCTTTTACTCTTTCACTGGTTGCATCTCTTTTATTCGAATCGATTTAGAATAAGCAGGGATGACAACTTCAGGATTAGGTTCAGAAATATTTACCCGGAAATTTTCAACAAAAAACTCATCGACCGATTTTGACACCTTCATATGATTATATAAACGTTCCGCCTTTTTCGCATCCTTCACAATGACATGAACTTTAAAAGGTCCTGTACCAATTGACTCCCCGTTGATTTTCGTTTCCCCATTGATGTCGCGGATAACTGTTGAGTTAACAATCCGCTCGCCAGCAATCGAAATATATTCAGCTTCGTACATATTCAACTCATTGACTAACCGTGTTAAAAGCGATGGGGAAATGTCTTCTATTTTCTTTCCAAGTAAAATTTCCTCTTCTACTGGTTCAACCGAAATAATAATTCCGGGACCCTTTACTTCTGTTAATCCCGTTTCCTTTTTTAATTCAGCTAATGTCTCCCGCAAAATCTCTTCTCCACTCTCCTTTTCCTGGTGTTCGTATTTTTTTAGTTTTGCTTCAATGGATCTTATTTCGTTTAACAGATTCGATTGATTTTGCTTTTCCTTTGTCAGTTCCTCACGAAGCTCCCAAATGTCGCGAGTATCTCTTTTTTCTTGATAAGATTGAACAGACTGATACAGTATGGCCAACATAAAGCCGATGATTAAAGTAATAATGGTAAAACTTATGATCGTTTTTTTCTTTTTCACCTCATTTCCTCCAGCCAATCATCCTTTATCTTTGTCTTTCCCCGACAATCGGTTTGAAAACAAGTTCAGATTTCTTTTCCATTGTAAAAACGATATGATCATTTACTAGTTGATCCTTTACCCCTCCAACAATATTTAAAGCTGATTCCATCACATCTGGATCACCAATTGCTGAAATTTCGAAAGGAGCGGGATATTCATTCCCGTCAATTGTAATGACTGGCCCATTGCAAATGATGTAAGAGTTATGTTTTAATCGCTGTCCATTAATGGCAATAGCTGATGCACCCGAAATTTTGAGTTCATTTACCACTTTAAAAATATGTTGTTCATGGACGATGTATTTATTTACATTATCTACATTGGGATTATATTCCTCATCCTCAAGTGTAACCTTTATTCCTCTTCCTTTTACTTTCACCTTACCGAGATACATCCGATATTTATCTGCATCTTCTGCTAAGTTAAAAAAGATTTCCTTCTCATGCGATAATTTTTGTTCATAGTCGCGGACCTTCTCTTGTTTCCCATATAATTCTTCTTGTAGGGCGCTATTTTTTTCCTGTTGATTTATAAGTTGATTTCTCAACTGATTTTCTTCTTTCCACTCAAAATCTTTTCTGTTTTTTTCATCGAAGTTCTCTTCTTCTTTTGCTATGTTATAGGAATAAGCAAGCATGAAGCCTAATACAAAGGTCACCAAGGAAAGAAAGACTTTATTGCCCTTCTTTTGGTCATTCTTCATTCTGTGAATCTCCTTCCACTTCATACGCTTTAAAATAGGACCCTACCTCTAAATCGATAACCCCCTTCACATGTGGATCAAGTTGGCTAATGATAGAAGGGTAATAAATCATCTTTTCAGCGAAAGTGCGTAAAGTTGCCGTGACTTCAAATCCATCGTTCATATAGAGTTTAATATGATATTTGTCCGTCTTTTTAGGGGAGTAATGTATTTCCGAGATCGCATTTACAATTTCAGTCGGAATTTGATTTAATGAAGTCATCATTTCCTTTAATATTTTCCCGTTTTTAAAAGAATACAGAACAGGAGCTTGTACTGAAATGGTAGAAACTGGATGGTCTACAACTTTTCCATTTTCAAGCACTGGTCGGAAACTTGTCCCATCTGAAATATAGGCTAAACGCTTTTGTTCTCGGACGATAATTTTGACCGAATTTGGGAAAGAGACCTTCACTTTTGCATCACGAATTTCATGTTTTTCTTTCAGTTGACTTTCAATTACCTCTCGATCTAATTCCCAAATACTCATCCCTTTTTTGATCCCGGTAATTTTAATGATGGCATCTTTCGGAATCATCACATTTCCACTGACAGATATTTTTCTAATATGGCTAAGTGGAGATTGAAAGTACACAACGGTAAGGATCAAAAGAAAAAAAATGGATAACAACAGCAAAAGACGTCTATTTGTTTTCTTTTTTTTCTGTTGCTTTAATTTTGGTATTCGGTCCTCTATAGAAACTACTTTCCCCTTTTCCATTCCTTACCTCCCGACTACGAGCTTAAAGCACTCGTTATTAGCGAAAAGTAGAACGGCACGAAATATCATGCCGCTTTATTAAAAATGCATTTTACTATAACTATTCTATAGTAAGAAAAAAACAGTGAAAACGAAAAATTAACATGATTATTATCCTATTTCTACCAAAAGATGTGTCTAAAAGAGAAGATCGATTATTCTAATACGTATCAACCAAATTTCTTTCAGAAATAAATTAAGCTTTTTTCACTAATTCATTCATAAGTGAAAAAAGACGTTCAGAAGCATCTCGAATCCCAAGTTTAAATGACGCTTCTTTCATGGAGAGTAATTTTTCTTTATCCATTAGGACTTGATCTAGTTCAGTAACTAATTTTTGAGGTGTTAGTTCCTTTTCAATCATCATAACAGCCGCACCCTTATCAGTTAATGTTCTTGCATTTTTCTCTTGATGATTATTCGTTACATAAGGGCTAGGTACTAAGATACTCGGAATTCCCAATGCTGTCAATTCTGCAAGTGTAGTCGCACCTGCCCTTGAAATCACCAGATCCATTTCAGCTAGTACTTCTGGCATATTGTGAATAAAAGGTTGAATTACAACATTTTGGGGCGTTCCTGCAAGTTCTACTTCTTTTTGAACTTCATTAAAGTGGACATCTCCTGTTACATAAATAACTTGATATGGTTTTTTCGAAAAGTTCATTAATGATTTTACTACCGCTTCATTAATTGGACGGGCACCACGGCTTCCACCAAAAATTAATACGGTCGGTACATTTTCTTTTAATCCGAATGAGGTTAAAATCCCGGTCTTTTTTGTATGTGCTACTTCCGAAGCTCGGGGGTTACCTGTTAAGACAATTTTTTCTTTTGGAAAAAACTCCTTAGCAGATTCAAAACAAATAGCCACTTTGTTGACGTAGCGGCTTAAAAATTTATTCGTTAACCCAGGAACACTATTTTGTTCATGTACAATCGTTGGGATTTTTAACTTAGCAGCTGCATACACAACTGGACCGCAAACATATCCTCCAGTCCCAATGACGACATCGGGCTTGAATTCCTTTAACATCTTCTTGCATTTCTTTACCCCTTTAATAAATCGCAAAACAGTTTTCACATTTTCAAAGGAGAGAGAGCGTTTAAAACCTGTAATATGAATGGAACGAAAGGGAACTCCCTCTCGTGGAACTAGGTTTGCCTCTAGCCCCTTTTCTGTGCCGATATACAAAAAGGACGTGTTAGGATGTTTTTTTTGGATCGTTCTTATTAAAGCAAGGGCAGGATAAATATGACCACCTGTACCGCCACCACTGACGACAATTTTCATCTATATACTCACCTCAAATTCAATCTCCATATATGTAAAAACGCACAAAAAATCTGATCTCAATATCCTATAATACTATATTCTAGCGATTTGGTTAATGTCATTATGTGAATTTAATCGAAACATAAAAAATGTCTTTAAAATATCTTATAATTGTTACATGGAAAACATAATCCATTATCCTCCATAGTAAATCAATATGAATAATGAAGCAAATATTTGCATTTACCATCTTATATTTTAGAGGATATTCTATTCTTTGAAAAAATGATGATTCTATGAATCCCAAAAACACACTATTAGTTGTAGCAACAAAGGACTCAAAACTTTAAAAAGTCCACAACAAAATAACAAGAGGGATCCTTTAAAAAGACCCCTCTTCCCTTTAATATCTTGAATATCTACTTACATTTAATAGGACTCCCATCGCCATGAGCATGAGTGTTAACGACGACCCCCCATAGCTAAGGAATGGCAATGTGATCCCTGTTACTGGTATTAGGCCTGTCACAACCCCAATATTAATCATTACTTGTATGGCAACCATCGAGATAATTCCAACAGCAAGGAAACTTCCATAAAGATCTGGAGCTCCTAAGGCAATTCGTATGCCCCTCCATAAAAGCAGTGCAAATAATAATAGGACAACACTTCCACCTATAAATCCAAGTTCTTCGGCTAGGATGGCAAAAATAAAATCAGTTTGTGGCTCAGGTAGGTAAAAGAATTTTTGCCGACTCTCACCAAGACCTAGTCCAAATAATCCACCTGGCCCGATGGCATATAATGATTGGATAATTTGGAAACCACTTCCCAGCGGGTCAGACCAAGGATCCAAAAAAGAGGTAATCCTTTTAATACGGTATGGAGCCGATATGACGAGTCCAACAAAACCAAGAACACCGATTAAACCTAGACCAACGAAATGACTGATTCTTGCCCCTGAAATAAAAATCATAATAATACAGGTTCCAACCATTACAGTTCCTGTTCCTAAATCCGGTTGAAGCATGATGATCCCAAAAGCTGAAAAAACAATCCCAAGTGTCGGAAGTAGTCCTTTCTTGAAGGAAGTGATATATTTCTGACGTTCAGATAAATACTTCGCTAAAAAAACAATCATGGCCAGTTTCATGAACTCGGAAGGTTGAATGGAGAAAGCACCGACCCCAATCCAACTACGAGAGCCATTTCTCACCATACCAATCCCAGGAATTAAAACTAAGATCAATAAACAAAAACAAATAATCATGATGACTTTCGCCCAAGATCGCCACGTCCAATACTCCATATTCATAATCATAAACATTGCGATCACTCCCACTCCCGCAAAAAACAATTGCCTTTTTGCAAAGAAGAACGAATCATCGAATTTATAATCGGCCCAAATAGCACTCGCACTATAGACCATAATTAAGCCAATTGCTAATAGTCCAAGCGTTAAAAAGATTAGGATAAAATCTGGAGTAGATTTTTTATAAGGCAATATCAACACCTCAGATAACTTTATTAGAGCCATCTAAGCACGAACAGGATTTACCCTCTCTAAAGGTGTTGTTCTTGGTGAAACATCTGTTCAAACTGAAAAAGACAAGCTCTTAATCCAGTTTATGCACAGCATCAATAAAAATATCACCACGTTGTTCAAAAGTTTTAAATTGATCCCAACTTGCACAGGCTGGAGATAATAAGATGATGTCCCCAGCTTCCGAATGCTTAAATGCCTCTGGTACAGCCTGTTCTACAGTATCGACATGTTGAATTATTTTTAATCCCGCCCGTTTCGCTGTTTCGATCAATTTTGGAGCCGTTTCACCAAATGTAATGAGTGCCTTGACATGATCAAAATAAGGAATTAAATCATCAAAACCATTTCCCCGATCTAACCCTCCAGCAAGCAAAATAGTTGGTTGACAGAAGGCGGATAAAGCTACTTTAGTCGCTAATGTATTCGTAGCCTTGGAATCATTATAAAATTTTCGACCGTGAAGTTCCCGAACAAATTGGGTCCGATGTTTTACTCCGGAAAAACTAGTTAACACTTTCCGAATCGATTCATTTCGAACACCAGATAATTTCACCGCTGCAACAGCCGCTAAAATATTCTCTAAATTATGAGCTCCTGGAAGAACAATATCGCTTACTTTCATAATCTTTTCGCCTTGAAAGTATAGTTCACCATTTTCCACATAAGCACCATCTTCATCCTTTTTCTTCGTCGAAAAATAAATCTTTTGCGCTTTAGAAGGAGAAATTAGTTCTATTAGCTCTTCTTGGTCCCCATTCACAATGAGAAAATCTTCTGGTGTTTGTTTTTTTATCATATTTGCTTTTGCTTTTGCATATTCTTCTTTTGTCCCATGATAATCAAGATGAGCATCATATAAATTGGTCCAAACTGCAATATGTGGACAGAACTCGTCAACTCCCATTAATTGGAATGAAGACAGTTCCATAACGACAACCGAATCTTCTTTCGCCTCTTGCACAACCTGTGATGCAACTTTTCCAATATTCCCTGCAATGAGTGCATCTTGTTGATCCGTTGTTAATATTTCATGAATTAGCGTGGTGGTCGTCGTCTTCCCATTTGTTCCTGTGATGCCAATAATAGGAGCATCAGATATTAAATAAGCTAATTCCACTTCTGTATAAATAGGAATTCCCTTTTTGATTGCCCCATCCACCAAAGGATTTGAATATGGAATTCCCGGGTTTTTTACGATAAACTCAAACCCTTCGTCCAATAATTCTATCGGATGACACCCACAAATCACTTTAATTCCTTGCTCTAATAAATTTTGTGCCTCTGGATTTTCACTTAATGGTTTTCGATCATTTACCGTTACAAACGCTCCAAGGTTATGTAAAAGCGAGGCTGCACTTACCCCGCTTTTAGCTAATCCAAGAACTAAGACTTTTTTATGTTGAAATTTCGTGATTGTTTTCAATTACATCCACACCCCGATATAAATTCCTAATCCTGCACAAAGTAAGCCCACAAACCAAAACGTCACAACGACACGCCATTCTGACCAACCTCCAAGTTCAAAATGATGGTGTAATGGACTCATGCGAAAGATTCTTTTTCCTGTCGTTTTAAAGGAAGCTACTTGTATCATAACCGAAAGGGTCTCGATGACGAAGATAGCCCCAATAATCAATAATAAAAATTCCATTTTCGTTAAAATAGAAATGGTCGCAATCGCTCCCCCTAATGCGAGTGAGCCTGTATCTCCCATAAAGACTTTAGCTGGGTGGGCATTGAACACTAAAAATCCTAAAACCGCGCCGACTACAGCCACTGAAAAGATCGCAACTTCAAATTGCGATTGATTCCATGCCAACACGCTAAAGGCACCAAATGCAATTGCAGCCGTTCCGGACAGTAACCCATCTAATCCATCTGTTAAGTTCACAGCATTGGAGAAGCCAACAAGCCAAAAGATTACAAACAATACGTAGAACCAGCCTAAGTCAAAGGAAATGTCTGTTAATGGGATTGTTAGTTGAGTAGAAAAATCATTTTGCTTATACACAACATAAAATACGGCTGATATAATAATTTGACCTAATAATTTTTGCTTTGATGTTAATCCTAAATTACGCTTCATCACTACTTTTATAAAATCATCTAGAAAACCAAGGACTCCAAAGCCAGCAGTGACTAATATTAATAAATAAGTTTCTACACTAGGTTTTGAAAATTTACCTGTCATAACGAAGGTCGTAATGATAATCGAAAGAAGGATGACGATCCCACCCATTGTTGGTGTTCCCGTCTTTTTTTGATGAGATTTCGGCCCTTCCTCTCGAATACTTTGCCCAAATTTTAATCTCCTAAGGAATGGGATAAAAATTGGAGAAAGCAATACAGCTATTAGAAATCCCATTAGGGTTGTAAAAAATATAACTTGTTCCAACATTTTTACCCCCTCCCTTCCAACCGAGCCTCTAGACAAGCCTGCAATGCTTTTACATGTTTATCTTCAGCAATATCATATGTGAAATAACAATCATTCAGAAGTTGATCCTTAAAATAAATCATTTTTATCATTTGTTCCCACTCTTTTTGTTTCATTTTCTTTAATGTTTTTTGAAATAAATCGAAAAAAGCTTCTGTAAAAGAGGATTCCATTGTAAAAATTGGAAAATAATTTGGAATCCATCTGGGGATTTCTTGCCCTTTTGGCCAAATAGCTGCAATCGCACCATGTTCAATCGCAGTAAACGTATCCCGAACGTCATCGGTTACGATAAACAGCCCTTTAGGCATCTTCTCATTCGGCGCAATCGAAACTGTATGAAACACCAGATGATCACCTATTATTCCGTTTTTTTGATGAAAAAGCTCTTTCACATCATGTAATGTGAGCATCTTTTTATCGCTCCTTTAAAGCTTCTAAGGCTACCTTTTGATCATCAAAATCGATTACCTGATCCCCAAGAATTTGATAGGTTTCATGACCTTTACCTGCAATCACAATGACATCTCCTGTATTTGCTTCTTTAATGGCATGTGTGATGGCATCACGACGGTCAGCAATTAGTTCATACTGCTTTCCTGGAACGCCTTTTTCCATATCCTTTAATATAGAGATCGGATCTTCACTTCGAGGGTTATCTGATGTGAAAATTGGGTTTGTGGCATATTCGCAGGCCACTTTTGCCATTAAAGGTCTTTTTGTGCGATCACGGTCTCCCCCACAGCCGACGACAACAAAAATTCGTTGATCTGTTAGAGGTCGTACTGTTTTTAATACATTTTCAAGACTATCAGGGGTATGAGCATAATCAACAATGACAGCAAAATCTTGTGTGCCTTTCACTAGTTGAAATCTGCCTGTGACTCCTTTTATTTTTTTCAATGCTGTTAGAATCGTGTTCATGTCGATATTTGCAACAAATGCTGCCGCAATAGCTGCTAAGGCATTATAAACATTGAATTGTCCTACCAAATTCGTTTGAACCTTCTCCATTCCATTTGGATAAAAAAGCTCAAAACTAGTTCCTTCAGCTGTCAATTGAATATTTCGGGCTTGAAATTGTGCGCTTTTTTCAATTCCGTATGTAACGACATGTGCGGCTGTTTCTTTTTCGAATTCTTGCGATGCTTGATCATCCGCATTGAGGACGGCATATTTTGGATTCTTCACATCATACGTATTTCCAAGCTGGGAAAATAATAATGATTTGGCATGGCGATATTCTTCCATTGTATGATGGTAATCTAAATGGTCTTGTGTTAAGTTCGTAAATACAGCAATATTATAATCACACCCATGAACTCGGCCTTCAATTAAAGAGTGTGAAGAAACTTCCATAATCGCTGTTGAAACATCCTCTTCTTTCATTTGATGAAATACTTTTTGCAATGTCAGGCTTTCAGGTGTAGTATTTTTAGTTTTTAATACTTCTTCTCCAATTTTCATATACATCGTGCCAATTAATCCTGTTTTTTCGTTCGCTTCGCGGAACATTTCTTCGATTAAATGGCTCGTTGTTGTTTTCCCATTCGTTCCTGTAATCCCGATTAATCTAAAATCTTTTGTAGGTGAAGCATAAAAATGATTCGCAACTATTGACATTGCTCGTTTCGTATCAGGAACGAGAATGACAGGCACATCTACCTCAACAGATTTTTCCGCTAAAATGGCCACAGCGCCTTTATTGACAGCTTCTTTCGCAAATTGATGCCCATCTACTGTATACCCTTTAATACAAATAAATAAAGAACCTTTTTTCACTTTCCGGTGATCATTTTCGATTGATGTAATCATTGGATTTTTATCTTGGTTTAATTCATAAAATGGCAATGATTTAAGCAAATTTAGCAAATCCATATTTCCCAATCCTTTCTCTGAAAAAGGCTCATGTTTTTCATCAGTCCTTAATTAACGGAAATCCCGCCATTTTATGACCTGATGACTAAAACGCCTTAGTTGTTGGGGATCATTCCTTATGACTTTCTTTTCAGCCTAGCAGTTGCGGCATTTGCTTGTCGCGCCTGGGCAGTCGGCTCCGCTTTCCTGTCTAGCTGCGGCTCCTAGGCGCTCGAGGTCAAATGTGCAGCCCTTCTGTGGCAAAGTTCGCCACGGCATGGCTGCAGCATTTGCTTGTCGCGCCTGGGCAGTCGCCTCCGCTTTCCTGTCTCTTTTGGAAAATCCCTTCCTTATGTATCGAGTGATTTTTTATTTCTTTCTTATTTTAGCGAAAAAGCGAACATTTCGCCAATTCGTTTTCGTATTCACACCATTTCAATCATCATCATGATGAAAAAAACTTCCTTTGCAAATAAAAAACTCACAACGAACATATTATCATAGTTTCATTGTTTTGAACCGTATTTTTTGTCCTGTTTTTTCACATGTAACGTTAAATATCATTTTTATAGAATAAAGGGAACCATATTGGTTGTTTCACCTATCATTTAATTGTAAGAAAGGCGGCTTTTTGCCGCCTATTTAATTCAAATAGATTCGAATAGTGGAACCTGCTTCTACTTTCGTACCTGGTTTCGGAGCTTGACGGACCACTTTCTCTCCATCTCCACTAATATCTAGTTTTAAATTGACTAATTGTTGGGATAACTCTTTCTTTGATAACCCTGTTAAGTCTGGCACTTCTACCATGACTGGATCATCCCATCTAGTTTTCTTTTCAATTTGTTTTTTCCGTGGTTGAACATCCATTGCTTGAAGGCTGTCTTCTAACATTTTCCCTACAATTGGAGCTGCCACCGTTCCACCGAATTGAACGGTCCCTTTCGGATTATCGACGGCAACATATATAACGATTTGAGGGTCATCTGCAGGAGCAAAACCGATGAAAGAGACGATGTGATTATTCTCTAAATACCCCCCTCCTTCTTTCGATTTCTGTGCTGTTCCTGTCTTCCCACCAACACGGTATGATTCAACAAATGCATTTCGTCCCGTTCCTTGAGCGACAACACTTTCTAATGCGTGACGCACTTTCTTTGAGGTTTCTTCTGAAATAACCCTTTTCTTTGCAACCGGTGTTTTTCTCATTACCACTTCCTTCGTCTCCGGATCAATGAGTTCTTTTGCAATATACGGTTGATATAGAACTCCACCATTAATAGCTGCTGACACAGCGGTAATCTGTTGAATTGGAGTGACAGCGACCCCTTGACCAAATGCCGTAGTGGCTAATTCAACTGGCCCGACACGATCGATATTAAATAGAATTCCTTTTCCCTCTCCTTGTAAATCAATCCCTGTCTTCTGACCAAAACCGAAATTATGGATATATTTAAATAATTTTTCCTTTCCTAATCTTTCCCCTAATTCTACAAACCCCGGGTTACAGGAGTTTTGTACCACTTCTAAAAAGGATTGGTGTCCATGACCTCCACGCTTCCAACAACGTAATGTCGCATTTGCCACCTTCACACTACCAGGGTCATTAAAATGATCCTTTTCTAAATCTACCTTTTTTTCTTCTAATGCAGCAGCCAAAGTGATAATCTTAAAAGTAGATCCAGGTTCAAAAGTACTCCAAATGGGTAAATTACGATTATATATTTCTTGTGGAACATGTCTGAAATCAGTTGGATCAAAGGTTGGTCTACTAGACATAGCCAGCACTTCTCCATTATTCGGGTTCATTGCAATAGCAATGATTCCATCAGGATTATACTTTGCTTCCGCTATATCAAGTTCCCTTTCGATTATCGTTTGAATTTTTGTATCAATAGTCAATTTTAAATCGACTCCATCTACAGGTGCTTCATAATCATCTGACATATTAGGCATTCTTTTGCCTTTAGCATCGGAGAAAAATTGCATCGATCCCTTTGTCCCACTTAGTTCTTTATTATAATAAGCTTCAAGCCCCATTAAACCTTGATTATCTACTCCTGCAAACCCTAAAACATGTGATAAATAACTTCCATATGGATAATGCCTTTTCGAATCCTCTGCAATATAGACTCCTTTTAAACCAAGATCACGAATTTCTTTTGCCTTTTCATAGGAGATTTTTCTTCCTTCAGGATGGATTCTCTCGATGGAGGTTTTTTTCGTGACATGTTTATACGCCTTTTCTGTTGACATATTTAAAGCAGCGGCTAATTTTCCGGCCGTCTCCGCTGGATTTTCGATTTGTCTCGGGACGACATAGACTGTTGGAGCACTTTTGTTTGTCGCTAAAGAAACTCCATTGCGATCCACTATTTTTCCTCTTTCTGGTTCGAAAGGGATATTTCTGCTCCAAGAATCTTTCGCTTTTCCCGTTAGTTCACTCCCCATAAAAAATTGTACATACCCTAATCGAGCGTCAATGATGGCAAATATTAAAATCCCTGCAAGTAAAACAAACGCTAAACGTTTGCGAACGGTAACAGTTGAAACCCGCTTCATGATTAGCCTCCCTCCTAGCTCGTTCAAGTATATGCTTGTACAAAAAAAGTTAGAACGTTCAACTAAAAGTTCCAGCCTCCCCTTTTCTATTTGGATCGGAATAAGAAGGGATCTTTTCCATTATACATTGGGCATTTTATCGACATCCTTGATTCAGTGCCTTTCCCTGATTATAAACGCTTCGAATTTCGCGATCCTTTTGGCAACAGAGTTGAAATGATTGAGAAAATTTAATAGGTCTTTTTATGACAAAAATTCATAAATAAAAAGGGAACTACCATCATTTCAGTAGTTCCCTTCTTTCTAATCAAGCGGGAGTTTTTTCTCATCCTTCTCTTTGTCTTCCTCGACCTGATCATCTTTCTTTTTTTCTTGTTTCTTTTTTTCCTGTTCAGCGATATTTTTCGGCTTCGTAAAATTAACGACTAGATGATCCCCTTGTCTAACTGGGGAATTAGGTTTTAAGTTTTGTTTGGTTACATAACCTTCACCATTTACACTTAATTTTAAATCTAATAGTTCTGAAACTTTCATGACATCTCGCAATGACCAACCATCCATATCTGGAACAATTAGATCTCCATCTGTCCGCAACATGATTTTGGCACCTTGCAGAACATTAGTCCCCTCAATCGGTAATTGTTCTTCAACCTTTTTCCCTTTTCCTAATACAACGACATTTAATTGTTGGGATTTTAAATGTTGGGACACCTCATTGACTGATTTTCCATCATATCGATCGATTTTTACTGGCTTTGCTATTTCATTTCCATTAGGTTTTATATTTAAATATTGAAGACTATTCTTCATAACAGGGTTAAATACTTTAGAAACAGGGATCGCCCCATTCTCATTTTTCAGATTAGGTTTTTCTACGGCAACATACATAACGAGTTGTGGATCATCTTTCGGTGCCATTCCTAAAAATGAAAAGAGGTAATTTTCACTTCCATATAAATAACCTCCCCCTTTAGGATCAGGTAGTTGGGCAGTTCCCGTTTTTCCAGCGACGTCATAGCCTTCAATATTGTACATCTTTCCTGTTCCATTTTCAGCTGTGACGACAGTACCTAAAATATTTCGTACTTCTTCCGCTGTCTCTTTTGAAATGGGTTTTCCCACCACTTTTGGTTTGGTATCCTTGATGATTTTTTTCGTATCCGGTTCAACGATTTTTTCAACAACATAAGGTTTCATCATTTGACCATGATTAGCAATTGCTGTTGTTCCTTGGATAAGCTGTAAAGGTGTGACAGTTGATCCTTGTCCAAAAGCTGTCGTAACTTTCTCAATGGGATACCGATATAATATATTTCCGCTCGCTTCATTAGGTAATCCAATTCCCGTTTTCATACCAAAGCGAAAGCGATCTAAGTATTCACGAAACGCTTCCGAGCCCATTGTATCCAACATATTCGCAATCGCTACATTCGATGAACGTTGAATTCCTTCCAAATAACTAATCGTTCCCCATCCGGCACCACCATTATGATCACGAATCGTACCTTTTCCTACAGAATATCTTCCTGATTGGTAAAAAGCATTAGGGTGGAAGGTCCCTTCTTCTACAGCAGCTGCAAGCGTAAAACTTTTCATCGTCGAACCAGGTTCAAATGCCGATTCCACGACTTCATTATGCCAATTATCTGCAAGTCCTTTCCTTGTATCGGGATGAAAGGATGGACGTTGTCCCATCGCTAATAGTTTCCCTGTCTTAGGATCCGCTACAACGGCCAGTACTCGCTCTGGTTTATATTGTTTTTCCACATCGTTTAACGCTTCTTCTAAAAAAGTCTGGATCTTCGAATCAAGCGTTAAATAAATATCATTCCCGTTATCAGGCTCCTTGATCATTTCCTTCTCGTTGGGTAAAAGATAGCCCCATAAATCACTTTCATATTGGATTTTCCCGTTCTTTCCTTGTAAGTATTCGTCGTATTTTTGTTCAATCCCCATTTCTCCAATGGTTTTCTCCTGTTTTGAACCTTCCTCTTTTCGGGCAAAACCAATTAAATGAGAGGCAAACACACCATTTGGGTAAAATCGTTTTGAACTTTTCAGAAAAATAATCCCAGGCAATTTTTCTTTTTCGATTTTACTTTTTAATTCATGATTGAGGTCTTTTCCTGCCGTCCCGAATTCGACTTGTTTGATATCTTCGTCCTTTGGAGTAAGAATTCTATAAATTCTATCCTCACTCATATCAATGTAATTCGCAAGTACTTCAGCGGTCATTTCAGGATCTACGACATGATGTGGGTCTTTCGGATTTGGGGAGACCGACTTATCCAATACAGCAGCAATCGTATAGGAAGTCGTATCTTCAGCAATCACTTCTCCATGTGAGTCATAAATCGTGCCTCGTCGCGCCTCTAGAACATTTGTTTTCATGTATTTTTTCATGATTTCAGTTTCTAATTCACGACCATCCGCTCTGCCGGTCATTTGGATATATAAAATTCGGAAAAATAAAGTAAAAAAGAGCACGGCAAATATCAAAAATATTACCGCAGCTCCTCTTTTTCGATTGAGTCGTATTTCCTTCATTTTGGTTGCACAACCTTAACATTTTGTTCATTTAGATCCAAGCCTAACTCCTTTGCCTTTTTCCATATTTTTTCATATGTACTTTCTTCACTCACTTGGATTTTTAATTCTTTGTTCACTTTTTTCTGAACTTTAATTTGTCTCTCCATATCTTGTATTTCTCTATTTGCAGTGTATATAGCTGTTTCGGTTGAGATAATTTTAACCCCGATGAAGGATATTAACACGACAAATAATAGTAGGAGTAATTTCTCTCCAGGGGTTACCCTAATTTTCTTTTTCTGTTTAGACTGCCGCTGCGAAGCATTCTTTTGTTGATGTTGCTCTTCTATTTGGTACTTTCTTGCTAAATTACTCATCGTTTCCCCCCTATTTCATTTCATCATAATTTCTCGGCGATTCTCAACTTTGCGGATCGAGACCGATTATTCGCTTCTACTTCCTCTTTAGAAGGTAAAATGGGCTTTCGATTCACCAATTTTAATATAGGTTTATATTCATCAGGGATGATCGGTAATCCATGAGGTAATTCGGGTCCTGTGCTTGCTTCCTTAAAAATATTTTTACAAATTCGGTCTTCCAACGAATGAAAGGTAATGACACTAATCCGTCCATGAGGCTTTAGCAAGTCAATGGCCTCTTTCAATGATTGTTCAAAAACATTTAACTCATCATTCACCGCAATTCGAATAGCTTGGAATATTCTTTTCGCTGGGTGTCCGCCTTTTCTTCGGGCTGGAGCTGGAATTCCTTCTTTAATTAAATCTACTAACTGAAATGTCGTCTGTATAGGTCCATCGACTCTTGCAGCTTCAATTTTCCTCGCAATTTGCTTAGAAAATTTCTCTTCCCCGTAGCGGAAAAATATTTTTACCAAGTCCTCATATGGCCAATGGTTGACAACCTCAAAAGCACTTACACCTCTGTCTTGGTCCATCCTCATATCCAGGGGTGCATCATGATGATAGCTAAATCCACGTTCAGGTGTATCTAATTGTGGAGAGGAGACGCCTAAATCATATAAAACTCCGTCTACCTGTTGAATACCATAATGTTCAAGTTCCTCCTGAATATACCGAAAATTACTCTTAATGAAAGTCACCTTGTGTAAATAAGATGCTAACCGATTTTTAGCATGTTCTAACGCTTGTTCATCTTGGTCAAACGCATAAAGATGACCCTCATCCGAAAGCTGGGATAGTAAATATTCACTATGGCCTGCTCCACCTAATGTGCAATCCACATAAATTCCATCTGGTTTAATATTTAAACCATCTACTGTTTCTTTTAATAATACTGTTGTATGTTCAAATGTCATCGTTTCACCATTCCATTTCGATGCTAAATATCAAAATCAATCATATTTTCAGCTATTTCTGCAAAAGATTCTTCAGACTTTGCAAAATAGTCTTCCCATAATGGCTTCGTCCAAATCTCAATTCGATTGGAGACTCCGAGAATAACACACTCTTTTTCTAGCTGAGCATAATTCACAAGGGTTGACGGGATATTAATCCTTCCTTGTTTATCCAGTTCACATTCCGTTGCACCTGAAAAGAAAAATCTTGTGAATGATCGAGCATCTTTTTTCGTTAGGGGTAGTTTTTTTAATTTTTCCTCAAGGACTTTCCATTCACTTAAAGGATAGCCGAACAAGCATTGATCTAATCCACGGGTTATGATAAATGCTTCGCCCAAATCGTCTCGAAATTTTGCAGGTATAATGAGGCGACCTTTCGCATCAATGTTATGTTGGTACTCCCCCATGAACATGCCCCATACCCCCCACTTTCTTCCCTTACCTTACCACATCCCCCCACTTTTCTCCACATATTTTTATTTCTGTAATGTTTTCGTAAATCCTTCTTAATGAACCTGTTT
This sequence comes from Oikeobacillus pervagus, assembly GCF_030813365.1. NCBI lineage: Bacteria > Bacillati > Bacillota > Bacilli > Caryophanales > Bacillaceae > Oikeobacillus > Oikeobacillus pervagus. The sequence continues at coordinate 45,108 of NZ_JAUSUC010000016.1, read as the reverse complement.
TTTTGTCCTCATCGTTCGTATTTTTCATCTAAAAAAATCGGTATTTTTACAATAATTCTTTGGAAATGACAGCATCTCCTATTTTATCTTTTGCTCATTGCCCTTTCATCCCCCACATTTTTCCTTTTAAGTTCTCTTATCCCCCACCTCATTCATAGAAAAACAAAAAAAAGCACCTGGAGTTATTTCATGTTTAGAAATAATTCCAGGTACTTACAGGAGTAGTACTATATACGAATGAGTTGATGAGATCCATCGAAAGGATAAGAAAATTGTAGTAATTCATCAATGAAATCCAAGCCATATTGATTAAGGAAATAAAAAACATTCCAAACTCTCTCTTGTGGACCATTATTTGGTCTTAATGAACAATTCACCTGATCATATCTATTTAAGACAACTTCATGCTGCTTTTCAATCAATTGATCTGTCTTTTGTTTTAAGTATTCCAACTGATGATGGTGTATTTTTAAATTTTTCTCAATAATTGGTAATAATCCTTTATCTAGTTCTTCGGCACGTTTTTGTATCTCTTGATATTGGTAAAATAATTGGGTAGCTGTTTGCTCTACTAAATCATGTAGCCCTTCTTCCTTAACCGTTTCCCAATACTGTTGTTTTTCACGTTCGACCCCTTCACTGAGGACGTTTTCGATTTCAAGTTGAAACTCTTTTATATATTTCTCCTTGTCTCTTTCTAGAATCGTCACATTTAATCGTGGAACAATCGGAGGCATTTTCATATGAAAAAATTCAAATGCTTGCTTCAGTTCAGCCCAATAGGCAATCTCCCCTGGACCCGCAATAAAGGCCAATGTTGGAAATAACCATTCTTGCATAAGTGGTCTTGTCACCACATTATTACTAAATTTCTCAGGTGATCTTTCCAAAAGCTGCATAAACTCCTCTTGTGTCCATGATGCCTCACCATTTTTCCCTATAAAAGATTTGGTTGAATCATCATACTCTAATAAGATCCGTTCATGGTCATGATAAATAAACAAATTCGCCGCGTTATCACTAAATTCAATAGCCGGAGAAAATCCTGTTCTTTTTATATCCGCCTGCTGTGAAAGAACCTTTTGATTCAATAATTGGTTATTCGTAATCAGTTGCTCAAAAAATGGTTTCTCAAGTCTTCTTAGTGGTGGAAATGCAGCGTCAATTAATAATAAACCAGAATCTTTAAAAAGTTCGCTAATAATATAACTGAACAGCTCCGTCATCGTTTCTGTTTGTTGAATGGCTTCATCCATTAATTGAATCAGTTTTTTGGTATGATCTGTTTCACCAAAATAGCTAATAACTTCGCGAATCCATTGATTCATTTGATCTTTATTAAATAAAATGTCTGATACCATTCTTTTCTCAACTAAACGCTCTGGATAAATGCTTTTTTCCATTCGGCTATTTTTTTCAACAAAAACATGATTGACTTCTTGAAAATCATGATCCTCACCTGCGATCCAGAACACAGGGACAACAGGAATTTGAAGGTTTTTTTCTTGTTCTTCTGCTAGCTTTATAATAGATAAGATTTTATGTATAGTATATAAAGGCCCTGTTAATAAACCTGCTTGTTGTCCCCCTATTACCACTGTAGAGTTAGGCATTTTCAATTTTTCAATAGAATGTTGCACTTTTGGAGATTTTGGCATCCATTTCATATATTCTTCGATACAGGTCGCAAGCTCCTGACGATGAAACTCTCGGTTTTTTAAGTCTTCCACCCTTTGATTAAACTCTTCAGTATTCGTTAAAGGATAATGGAAAAAACCTGTAACCGATGTTTGCTTATTTATGTAATGAGAGGCAAATCGATTGATAGCTGGAATTGACAGACTTGCCAAGTTCATAAAAGTTCTTCCTTTCTTTAAAAAAGTTTATCTGTTACACCTTAGATATGTAATGAAGTAATTTCTACGGTGATTCTCCACCGCCTGCTTCTTTTCCCCTCTATGTGTTCAAGGTTCTAATAGGCTGACAGTGGTCCCACTTCTAAAGAGTATATCATCTATCGAATCGAAAGAAAAAAATTTGAATTAGGCCAATTGAATTTAGACCATTTCCATCACATTCACGGTCAATCCATAAAGCAATAATACGATGTAGACAAATAAAAAGACAAGAAAAACAACACGCCATGCCCCTCTTAATACTTTTGAAACATCCATTTCTTCATATACTCTCCAATAATAAATGGAAAAAATGAACCCTATGATTAAAACGAGTAAATATAATAGCCATAATAATGAAATATTCCAAATCGTTTTAATAAAAAAATGGACGGAATATAATAAAAAGAATGTGGTGAGATCAATCGATAAATGAACAGCTTTTCTATGATTTTTTAACGTATTTTTTGTTATAATAAAAGCCAAAATATACCCAATAAGCGGGAATACTAAAATCAGCGCAATTAAGCATGCGAAAACAGTGACCATTATAATCCTTCTTCCTTTCCCTCCATCCCACAAATCATTGAGTAAATGGCCGTACAAACGGGCAATGTTCTTTTCATCTTTTTCGCTTCATTTATTATATATCCAATGATTGCCTCAATTTCCGTTGGCCGCCCATCTTCAATATCCCTCAGCATCGAGGACCGGTTGTTAGCCGTTTTTTTACAAATTGCTTCGATGTTTTGAAAGTCTTGTTCATTTCCATCGAAAACATTTGCAACTTCACTGAATACTTGCTTCATTAGCGAGTAATAATAAGGATTTGAAATTAATTCTCCATTTTTTACTTTTAAAATGGCCGTTAAAGGATTGATCACGGCATTAGCAAATAATTTCTCAAGTAACATTTTTTGATATTGATTGTGCCAATGAAACGGAAACTCTTTAATAGAAGTGCTCATGATTTGCTTGATTGTTTCAGGATTTCCTCTAAATAAAGCGATATTTGTTTTTCCTCTTCCACGGATGTGGATTGAATTCTGATCTTTTCGGAAAACTCCATGCTCGATCGTGGCCACAAAAAGATGTTGTTGAGGCAATTTTTCCAGAAAAGCTAGATGTCCCATTCCGTTTTGTAAAAAAATGAGAGGAATAGAAACAGGTAAAGAACATAAAAATGTCTCTAAAGCTTGTAAATGATACTGCTTAACCGCTATAAAAAGTACATCTTCTCTACTTGCTTCCTTCACTTGTAGTGAACGAGCCTGTAAATTGATTCGATTCTTTCCTCCATTTTCCTCAACCCATAAACCATTTTGGCAAATTTCATCAGCTTGTACCTGTTTTCTTGTGTATTGTGTGACATTGAAGGAGTCATGCAAACAGGCAGAAAAGAACATTCCAATTGATCCCCCACCAATAATTCCAATATTCATACAAATTCTCCTTACTTATGATCATGATTACTATATTTGCATACTTTTTCACAATTTGTTAATTTTCGATCGCTAATCATAATCCTAGTGGATATATTGTTGTCCTAATGAAAGAACGATTCTTTAGAACAAACTCTTTTTAATTAAACATTTTAACAGAAGAGACTTACTACGAAAATACAGATGATTTCCTTGTGATTCAATCGCAAATAGTGATTTTTTGAGTAAAATGAAAGTCAATTTGATTGTTTCCTTGGAAATAAATATTCTGGATTAAAAATAGAAAACGGTTTCGAATTCTTTTCTAAAATAGTATATAATAATAATGATAGCTTAATATCATTTTTCATCATTTGTTTTTAGGAGGTTTTTCAATGCTTGGTACAGTAGAAAACTTAAAAATAAATTTCAAAACGATGGAAGAATTTAATATATTTAAAGAATTCGGATTACAGGAATTATCTATGCTTGAAGAAATCCAAATGAATTTTGTTGAGGATCACACAGATTCACCATTTTATGGAATCTATTATGGTGGGAAACTGGTAGCTCGTATGTGTTTGTATATGAGAGAAGAAACATTTGAACAAGAATCCACCATTCCAAAAACTCATCTGGAAATATGGAAACTCGAAGTATTATCCGATTATCAAAATAAGGGATTCGGACGTATTCTTGTAGATTACGCAAAAAGCTTCCATTTGCCTATTATTACAAAACCTCGAGTAAAATCACATGACTTTTGGAAGAGAATGGGCTTCCGTACATTCATTGATGATGAAACCCGTTTCTTGTGGATACCAGATGAAGAATTAGACCAAAAAATCAGTTAAGTATCCATGATGGGCATTTTTTTAAGCCCTGGCACCCCAGGGCTTTATGTCAGTTTCTTCCTTATTTATTCTCAACGGTTAACTTCCTCGCCTTTTCTAACACCAATAGGACAGAATGGTAGTCATCCTCTAACTCTTTATATTTGATTTTCAACTGATCATAATCACTTTGCGTCTGATTTAATTGATTCTGCAATTTACTTATTTCATCTTGTAAAATATCTGTTTCTTGAGATACTCGTTCCACTAGTTGCGCTTGTTGAGCAATGTTATGAATAAACGTTATCACATCATCCACCGATAGGGTAGGTGATGTCTTCTCATTAAAGGAAGAGTCCTCCTTCATGCTATGCCCAGCATCCATGGTTTCCTGTATTTTCATTTCTTTTCTTTGCTTTTTCGCTAATTCTATCCCTGACTTATACTGTTTTCGAACGAATGAATTCCAGCGAAAGCCACAAGCTGCAGCCGTTCGATTAAGCCTTTTGCCAACTTCATCAAAAGCTTGAAGTTGGGTACTGCCTTCCCGAATATGCTGAAGAACAATTTCCGCTAATAATAAATCTTCCTCTTTTGTCCAAGCATCCTGCCTCATAGAAGACAAGTCTATCACCTCTCTCTAAGTTACTTATTTAATACATATGACAGTAATAGAGGTGATAGACTATACTTTGATTATTTTTATGGATCTCGAGTGGGAACAATCTGTTTCCATCATGCAGGAAACTATTTAGCTTTCGATTTTTTTTTATTCAAGAATTGTGCAACAGCCTCATGATGGGGTTCTCGTTCCCAAAGAATGGCACATGTACGCATTTCTTGTTCCATTCTTGTATATAGATTTGTTTCCAGCCATTTTCGGATGATTGTTTGCTTATAAGCTGATAGTACAGAACTATGTATGGTTGACATTTTTTCTAAGAATACTTCAACAGCCTCTTTATTCACATGATCAACCAATTGATCGATAAATCCTACTGAATGGAGCGAATCACTTTTATATACGGCAGCTTCAGATAATATTTTTAAACCAATTGAAGGTTGAACTCTTTCTAAAAGTAAAGTTCCTCCTCCCCAGCCCGTCGTAATAGCAAGACTTCCTTGGATAAAACCAAGTTTCGTATTTCTTCTTGCAATACGGAAATCACATGCTGTGGCAATTTCACATCCTCCACCAACTGCCGTTCCATTAATCAAGGCAATCGTTGGTTTCGGTAATGTAGCTAGCTCGTATAGGATTTTTCCCATTTTGGATAACATTTCATATGCTTCCGATTCTGTCTTTAAAGCATGAAATTCAGATAAATCCCCACCTGAACAGAAAGCTCGTTCTCCTTCACCTGTTACTACGAGCGCTTTTATATCATCTTCTTTCGCTCTTTCAATTGCCTTTTTTAATCCTTCCATTACTTGAAAGTTAACCGCATTTCTTTTCGACTCCCGAGTAATCGTAAAATAGAGTAAACCATGACCCTCAACATCGATTCTGTAATCCATTGTTCTCCTCCCCCTTTATATATATATTACCGTGAACAAGTTATAGGGTACAAGAGGAACATTGCTTATTCATTGAAGTTAAAACATATACATCGCAAGCAAAGTCGTCTTAATGAATATTTTTTTGTTCCCTATACAGCAAAAAAACGTGAAGAGCCATGGCCTCTTCACGTTTTTTTGTCATTATTTATTTACAACGTCTTTTCCTTTATAAGTTCCGCACTCTTTACAAACACGGTGCGCTAATTTCATTTCACCGCAGTTAGGGCATTCAACCATACCAGGTACTTGTAATTTAAAATGTGTACGGCGTTTATTTTTCTTAGTTTTAGAAGTTCTTCTAAAAGGTACTGCCATTCTTTCCACCTCCTTAAAGAGATTCACTATATATGAAGGCCAGAAAACTGGTACTTCTCCATTTAAATTATTTTTCCTTATCAAAAAATTTCGCTAAACTAGCTAAACGCGGGTCAATCGAATCCTTTTGACTTTTTTCCAATTCATCTTCTGTCATCATGTCCCAACCTTTTCCTGAAGGTAACTCAGAATGCTTGGCTTCCTCACTGATCACTTGAATGGGTATTTCTAACAAAAGAATCTCCTCAATCACTGGAGTTAAATCGATTGTATCTCCCGTTACTTGATAAGCATCTTCTATTTCTTCAGAAGAAGGTTTTAATAAAAAAGTTTCAATTGTTTCAACATCAAACGGGTAAGGAACATCTACAAGTGTCCTTGAACATGGCAAAATAAAACAACCCGTTATTCTTAAATGAAACGTTACTTTTTCAGAACTGATATCTGTTCTTCCTGTAATATGAACAGGAGAGATATCTCGGATTTGATTGTCTCTTTTAGATAATCCATCTAATTGAACTGTTTCATCAATCAAAAGACCTTGTTCACGTGCTTTTTGTAATTGAATTATCGACCATTTCATTCTTATCACCTCAAGGCAACAAAAGTAATTATAGCTTTCTCATTATCTTTTGTCAATATTTTTTCTTTACAGTAACAAATGCGGAAGCGCCCCGTTCATCGGCGTACGGATTTCTTTAGTTTAGACTGAGATAAAGGAAACGAGTGCAAGGTCCTTTTCGAGCTGATGTTGACTTATCGTAGGATGAAAACGAAGAAATTCGCTAGACGATAGACGCTGTCATCAAATGCGCAAGCACCTAAGCACCACTCCTTTTAAGTCCATCTATACACATCCTTATATTCCCCTATTATATTCTACAATGATTTAATAAGCGAATGTGTCATGAGTATTTTGAATTTTTACATTGTCCAGCCTAGCATGTGTTAAGATAAAAAATATGATGTTTTTGAAAGGACGATAACCATGAAAAGTGTTGGTATTGTAGTAGAATATAATCCTTTTCATAATGGGCATTTTTTTCATGCTTCAAAAGCTCGCGAAATCGCTAATGCAGATTGTGTCATCGCCGTCATGAGTGGGCACTTTTTACAAAGAGGGGAACCAGCATTAACTTCTAAATGGGCAAGAGCTCACATGGCTTTGCAATCTGGTGTCGACTTGGTTGTGGAACTACCTTACGCCTTCTCAACTCAAAGAGCAGAGAGATTCGCATTTGGAGCCATCCATATTCTTCATCAACTATTTTGTAAAAGCTTTTGTTTTGGAAGTGAATCAGGGGAAGTACAAGACTTCGAAGAAATGGTACAACTTACGAATAATCGGCATAATGACATACAAAAATTAATCCAATTGCATATGTCTCAAGGATCGAGCTATCCAAAAGCACAATCATTGGCCTATGAACAGCTTTTTCATTCTACGGCCCCGATTGATTTAACAAAACCTAATAATATCCTAGGATACCATTATGTTCAGGCAAATCAACAGTTTCCTACACCGATGATTCCCCTGACCATTACTAGAAAAAATGCCCATTATCATGATGAAATTTTTTCATCTAAACATATCGCAAGTGCTACAAGCATTCGTAAGGCACTGTTATCTACAGAAAATGGAATTGATGAAATTGCTCCGTATGTACCTAAAGCGACTTTTCTTGCATTACAGCATTATTTACAAACATACGGAAGTTTCCACTACTGGGAAAAATATTGGCCATTTTTACAATATAAACTCCTATCTTCATCCCCTTTGGAATTAAGAAAACTATACGAAATAGAGGAAGGAATTGAGTATCGGCTAATAGAATGGGCAAGAAAAACAAATACATTTGAGCATTTCATGAAACAAGTAAAAACAAAAAGATATACTTGGACAAGGATTCAAAGAATGCTCATACATATTTTGACTAACACGTCGAAAGAAGAAATGAACAAAAAGGGAAACTCTCCAGAATATATTCGTTTACTAGGGATGAATGAAACTGGGAAAACTTATTTAAATCAAATTAAGAAACAAGTCAGCATTCCATTAATAACGAAAATATCCGCTTTTAAAGAATTGATTGCGTTTGATATTAAAGCTACTAAAATATACAGTTTCGCATTAGCTCCCGAGTTCCGTCAGAAGCTTTTAGAGAGTGAGTGGAAACAATCTCCTCTCATCGTATCGTCCCCAACAGGAAAAGAACTTTCTTGAACAAAAAAAGACTGTCTCAAACGTTTTATTGAAGTATTTGAGACAGTCCCTTTCATGAAAACAATTATCCCGCCTTAGCGGGCAGTAAAACCTCCACCTCAAAAAGATAGGTAGAGGATCACGACCCCTAAAGGTCCGATAAGTTCAACTAACATTCAGTGGGGGATGAAGAAACCCCCCACTGAATGAAGTTTCACTTTATAATGTTTGCAAATAATCTAATGCTTCCTGAAAGGTTTTGATCGGGATAATTTTCATTTTCGTGTGAATATCTTTTGCAGCAATCAATGCTTCTTCATAATTGGACTTCATGTCTGGATATTTTTTCTGTAAATCTGGTGGAATTTCATCATGAGGAGCAAGAAATATTTCTGCGCCGGCCTGATCCGCTGCCACAACTTTTTGTTGAATTCCTCCAATTCTGCCAACGATTCCATCAGCTGAAATCGTTCCAGTTCCGGCTATTTTCTTTCCTTTTGTAATATCTTCCTTCACTAATTGGTTGTATATTTCTAGACTGAACATCAAACCCGCTGATGGACCGCCAATTTCAGATGTGTTTAGACCTACTTTGGGATCGCTAATGATTTTTCGATCATCCACTAACCCGATGCCAATCCCGACCCGCTCTGGATGAGACTTAAATTGATCTATATACACATCTGCCTCTTTTTTCTCTTGATCTCGAAAATATGTAAGATGGATTTTGTCGCCAAGTTTTTTGTCCGCCACATATTGGGTGAATTGTTTCGATGATTGGAATACCTTCCCATCTACTCCTACAATCCGATCCCCAGCCTTCAGGATTTTAGCTGCTGGCATTCCTTGAAAAACATTTAAAACGTAGACCCCTTTATAGTCAAAATGATAGGGTTTTTTTGCAAAGTCAAACGCAACCATGATCGCATTATATTTCGAATTATCCATCATGTACATTTGTCTCACATTATATTCTTCATCCGTTTCATGCGGACTATGAACTTCTTCTACTGGAATAATTTCCTCGTATTTTTTTAAAGAAGCTAATGCATAAGAATATATATTCGCTCTCCCCATTCGGACCGTTGTCAGCATAAGCTGGCCTTCATCCTCATCTCCACCTTCAACCTGAACGATCGGCTTTAATTCATGTGCTAATCCAGGTTTCGTTACATAATAAGGCAATGTGAAAAATGAAGACCCTATCACGAGGGCAAAAATGAGAAATATGACAGGAAGTAACTTTTTATTCTTCATTCGATGTCTCCTTCCGCTTGTTGATTACATCCCATATTTCTGGTATTATGGCTTCGGCTGCTTTCTCCCCTTCTTTGATAATTTCTTCAATATGAGTAAAAGCTCGTGAACTAAAGTTTTCAACAGATGGGCGAATCATTACATCAGATGCCACACTTCGGTTCTCGATAATCTCCAGTTGTAATATATCAATACTTTGCATTATCACATCGTATATGGTCGATATTTCTCCATTTTTCTTCACTTGCGAAACGTCTACAGCAATCACAATATCCGCTCCCATTTCTTTTACAACTGAAACCGGCACCCGGTCAATAACACCTCCATCTACTAGTAGTTTCCCATCTTTCTTTTCAGGAACAAAAATACCTGGTATAGAAATACTCGCTCGTACAGCCTCTGCAACTGGTCCTTCAGTAAACACCACTTTTTCTGCATGATGAAGATCTGTTGCAACAATAGCGACTGGTAAATCTAATTCTTCAATATTTTTCCCATGCGTAAATAATCTAATAAAATCTTTTATTCTGTTACCCGCAATAAATCCCATTCTTGGGACGGTAAAATCCAAAAAAAACTTGCGTCTAAATGCAATGGATAATTTACATAATTGCTCCATATTATGACCAGCACCATAAAAGGCGGCAACTAATGCACCCATACTGCTTCCTGCTATCATATCAATAGGGATTTTAGCATCCTGTAAAGCCTTTAATACGCCAAGATGCGCAAACCCTCTTGCCCCTCCTGAACCAAGTGCAACCCCAATTTTTGTCTTTTTCAAAGCTTTCCCCACCTAGAATGAACATTTTTTCAAAGAATCACAATCTTTTCTTTTATCTTATGGTCTATTCCCAAAACCTATGAGTATATTGAAATAGACAAGGACAACTTGTGCTCTCTCCATTTATTTTACAGAAATAAATGTTCCATTCAAAGTAAAAGGTCATGAAAGCTACATCTTCCCCGTTCAGCTTTACTTTTTGATTTTTTTAAATCACTTAATGGCAAAGCTCGATCAAAAGAATGATGATGGAAATGAATGACTTTTAAAGGTTGGACAAACTTGTTATTCATCATTATTAACTTAAGGAAGATTTGCTTTTGGATTAAGGAGGTACATAGCTTGAATGCTTCCAAATTAAAAACTTTAATTCTCTCTATATGTGCAACATCTTTTGCGATCTCATTAATATCCTTTCCTAAGGAATCAATGGATGCCTCCATTCGCGGACTGAATATGTGGTGGGAAATCGTCTTCCCTTCCTTACTTCCTTTTTTTATCATATCTGAAATGCTAATCGGTTTTGGGGTCGTAAAATTTATCGGCGTTTTATTGGAACCACTTATGAGACCCCTGTTTCGAGTCCCTGGAATCGGTGGCTTTGTCTGGGCGATGGGAATGGCATCTGGTTTTCCTGCAGGAGCAAAACTGACTGCTAGACTTCGACAAGAGCGGCAAATCACAAGAGCAGAAGGAGAAAGACTTGTTTCTTTTACAAATTCCTCTAATCCATTATTTATATTTGGTGCGGTCTCAGTTGGTTTTTTCTACAACCCAAATTTAGGAATTATGTTAGCTTTAGCCCATTATTTAGGGAACTTTATGGTTGGATTGACCATGAGATTTTACGGTAATGACCGCAAACAAAAAAAAGAAACAAAGAATCATTTTTCAATCAAGCATGCCTTTTCCGTTCTGCATCAAACAAGAATTAAAGATGAACGACCGATTGGAAAGCTATTAGGCGATGCCGTCATTTCATCGATCCAGACATTACTGATGATTGGTGGCTTTATTATATTGTTCTCAGTTATTAATAAGCTACTCTTCCATTTACACATTACCTCGTTTTTAGCGAAGGCAATTAATTATTTCTTTCATTTATTTGGTTTACCATCATTGCTCAGCATCCCTTTTATTTCCGGTTTATTTGAAATTACCCTTGGTAGCCAATTGACTAGTCAAGTTCAAGGAGTATCATTGCTACAACAGGCGGTAATTGTAAGTTTTATCTTAGCCTTTAGTGGTTTCAGCGTTCAGGCCCAAGTTGCGAGTATACTAGCACAGACAGACATTCAATTTAAACCTTTTTTCTTCGCACGGATTCTTCACGGTTTCTATTCAGCCATCATTATGGCAGTATTATGGAAACCTGTGTACGAACACTTTTATGAAAATGGGGAAACAATCCATTCCATCCCTGTATTTATTCAGGGAAATGCTAAATGGTGGGAAGTGGCGATCCATTGGCTTCAAAATATTGGTCCACTTCTTACCATTAGCGCCCTTATCATTTATATTTTGATCTACGCCCGTCGGAATTTACAAAATTGATTAAATAACAAAAGCGGAAGCGCCTCAGATCCAGGCGTACGGATTTCGAAAGTTTAACGGAGATAAAGGAAATGAGAGCGAGACGGTTTTGTGAGCTGATGTTGATTATCGTAAGGAGGAAACAGCGAAATTAATTAGACGATAAGCGCTGGAGCACAAGGTGTAACAAATGAATTGTCTTGTTTCGTTCTAAATTTTTTAGTACCAAGCCATAAAAAAAGAACCTTCCCATTTTAGTGAAGGTTCTTTTTACCCCTTTTTTATTTAAACTTCTTTTTCAATGCAATTGCAACTTCAGGTGGTACAAGTCCGGATATATCTGCATCGTATTTTGCTACTTCTTTTACGATGCTTGAGCTTAGAAATGAATATTGATTTTTTGTCATCATAAAAAAAGTTTCAATATTTTGGTCTAAAATCCGGTTCATAGACGTTCCTTGCATTTCATATTCAAAATCGGACACCGCTCTTAATCCACGAAGAATCGCATTCGCCTTTATACTCCTGGCATAGTCTACTAAAAGTCCATCATAACTGTCAATTTCTACATTTGGCAAAGAAGCTGTTACCTTTTCTATTAATTCCATTCTTTCTTCCACAGTAAATAACGGGTTCTTCGCCGAATTTTTTAATACGACTACAAACACCTTTTCAAACACATTGGCCCCCCGTTGAATAATATCAAGATGCCCGTTTGTAATCGGATCAAAACTTCCAGGACATACCGCAATACTTGCCACAATTTCTCCCCCTTATGTGGATTCTCCCCTGTTTTTTTGAGGTGAATTTCAGTTCTTTGGCGCCTTTTGTTCATAAATAGATATTCCAATGATCCCATATGATTCTTGTTTCACTATATGAAGATTCCCCACTTCATATGGCATTTCAATATCAGAACTATGCTCGCAAACGACAAAACCATCTTTTCGTAGAAGTTGCTCTTCATCAATTATTTGTAGAAGCTTATGCAACTTCTGTTTTTTATATGGTGGATCTAAAAAGATTCCATCGAATTGAATTTGTCTTTTTTTTACAGCATTTAGCGCACGTTCAGCATGATTTCGGTATATTTCACTTTCCTCACGTACATGACATTGGGATAAGTTCGTCTTAATCGTTTGAACCGCTTTCATATCTCGGTCTACAAAAATCATTTGATGAAACCCTCTGCTTAATGCTTCAATCCCAAGTCCACCACTGCCAGCAAAAAGGTCTAAACCAATCCCTTCTAAAAAATAGGGACCGACTATATTAAAAATCGCTTCCTTTACTTTATCTGTCGTTGGTCTGGTATCTTTTCCTGGAACAGCTTTAAGTTGTATACCTTTTAATTTTCCTGAAATTACTCTCATACATTCTCACCATTTAATTAGAATTCTTCATTATCGTAACACAATTTAATTTGGTAATCTACAATCTTTGACAAATAAAGCGATGCGGAATTCGTGCTTGATTTTTTCATATGAAAGTATAAAAAGTGATTTTATGTACATAATAGACCTAACAACATCAATCGAGATGTTGTTGCCAACCGCGGAGAAGACTTACGTTTCCCCATAAGTTCTTCCTCCGGTTTCTCCTCTCCCTTTGCCTTCTATCCTAGTTAAAGGATGATGAAGGAACCTGCAGATATTTCTGCAGGTTTTTTTTATTTTTTGGAAACAATAAAATTTAAAACTGAGAAAAGACGATTCATTTGTTATACCTCTAGCTCTAGCGCCTATCGGCTAGCGTATTTCTACGTCTCCTCCCTCCGATAAGTCAACATCAGCTCGATAGGGCCCTCGCTCTCGTTTCCTTTATCTCAGTCAAAGACTCCGAAATCCGTACGCCGATGAGCAGGCGCTTTCGCTTTTGTTCTTATAATCTTATTTCGATGGAGTGTTTTTTATCTGTAATGGTGGCATCGAATATTTCCTCGAGCCAAATCTTTTCCATATAAATTTTCCCGTTGATTTGTTCAAGTGGATTTTTTAGTAATCCATAGTCCTCCTCATTTAACATGAAATGATTTTTATTTAAATAAAACCGATACAAATTTCGATCTTTTTTGATCACATACTGGTTATTCTCGTCAATCGCTGTGATATCAAACCCCATCGCCTTTAATGTAATTTCAAAAGGGAATACTAACCGATTTTTCTCCAACATTAACTGAATATTATCCTGCCTTTTTCCATTCACAAAGACTGGCCTTGGGTCAAAAAAGGTAATTTTTTTTAACGGAGTTGTTGGATTGGCATTTTCCTCAAAAAAGTTCGTATTCCATCCCATTACTTCATTGAGTAAATCATCTAGTTGATTTCCATCTATTTCATGACCCTCTTGTGCTCTTACCTTCCTTTTCCAATCATGAATTTTCTCCTTTGGAATACTACTGACAAAATGAGCATACATCTCTTTTGCTTTATTAGTCCCAACCGGTTGATTTAATAGAATGGAAACTAAAAAATCACTATACCATTTTTCTTTCTCTGGAAACTGAAATCGTTTATCTACGTAGTCCTTCATCATCTTCTCTGGAATATGAGATAATCCCGAAGAATCGTTCAGCAACATAAAATATTCTGATTTATACTCAGAATGCAAAGGAGTTATAACAATAATGATAGGTTGTGCGAACTGATAAGAGTCCTTAGAAAAATATGAATGATCCATTTTGATTTTGTCCAGGTCATTCCCATATACAATGAGACCTGGCTCATCTAACACTTGATTAGCATCTTCACTTTGCCAATAAAGGATGGGGGATTCTCCTTTCCCTGCAAACACATAATAATCAACAAGGTTTAAGGTTTCTTCTCCAACCCTTGGTAAGCTCGAAAACCACTCCCCACTTCTCTCTGCTTTTTCTGTTAATTTAATGGTTGTAGCCTTTACTTTTGCTTGATCGACACGAATAAACCAATCGGTTAATAAAAGAGATGGCTTAGAACGTACATGATTCATTTTATATTGGATCGTAATACTCTCGCCTTTTGGGATCAGTTCTAAAGTTTGCCCTTCGACATTACATTTTCCTTCTTTTGAAAAACATTGAATTTGGAAAGCTTCTGCAGGGGATTTAGCCATCACTTTTTTCATTTCTTTAAACCCCTGAAAAGTTTGATTGATGATCAATTGGTGATTTTCTTGTTCAATTGAAATCGTTTGTTGTAATACAGGCATTTCAGATCCTTTTATCTTATTTTCGTATCCATTCCATTGAAAAAATAAGATTCCCGCACTTAACAACAAAAGGAAAATTATCATCACAAGGGCCTTATTTACCATAAATCATCACCTATTATCATTTTTTTATCTGCAATAGCAATATTATCCTATACTTATAGTAGTAAATTTTGATTACTTTTGAAACTAATTAATTATGAATTCTTTTGTCATATTTTGAAGTGGAATGGATGTTAATTAATGATGCGTTTCTTTGTCCTCATCCAAATAGATCTATGAAAAAAGTTGAGACGTCCATTCATTAAAGGTAAAATGGGGAGGGTCTAAGGTAAAAAAGTATTTGAAATGAAGTTTGTGGAACATCCACTGTTTACAAAAAGGGAGGTAATCATTTGATACAACGATTTATTGAACTTGGAGAAGGGTATTCAGATCTTTATGAACTTATCGAGATAACAAAAACAAACCAACATCGACTATTTACTATGCTAGCGTTCCATACCGTTGTAAACGAACGGCCTGTTACCTCATTAGCAACCGTCCTGGAAGCAACAACCCCTGGTGACTTTCAACCAATTTATATCTGTCGTGAAGGTATACCCCATCCTAAATTTAAAGAAAATAAACGCTTTGAACTCTTTAAAAATTTAGCGCATTCACTAGGAAAAAAATTGATTGAATTGGAGATAAAACCTTCTAGCATTTTCGCTGAAAAAGAGCTGTATTATCAGTATCTAATCGGGATCTTAAGGATGAATCGATATATTCCTCCAATGAAATAATAAAAATTCCACATGTGATTTTGTATTCAATGAAGGAACGAGCACACCACTATTGGTATGCTCGTTTATTATACTTCGAGTTTATAATCGTATTGCTTTGCCTTATCCGGTTTTGAATTTTCAAATTCTGTTTTTAAAAATGGTTTGTATGAGGGTTCTGCCCTTTTGACAAAAGGTAAAGATTGGAGTTTCTCCATATTGTATTCAACATTTTCTTCATCGCAATAGACAACGACATATTTTAATTTTTTTGATACGTAATGAACATTCCCATATCTTCTCATTGTTTTGGCATGTTTTAAATTGTATAACCAAACAATGATCCCCTGGCGGTTTTTAAACATTTGCGATCTCCTCGATATTAATATGCTTTTCCACAGTCTATCATAAACCGAAAAGATTCATCAATAGTCTTCCACCCATTTCATTATGCCGAGCAGCTGCAACCTCCCCCAGAACCACAACCCCCACCACAACTCGAAGCGCCCTCAAAAAAGGGGTTACCCGTCGGAACTTTAATCCCAATCGAAACAGAACGACCAATCATCACACTAATTTCATCCAATAATTGTTGTAATTCATTTTCGATCTTTCGAAACTCAGAAACATTATGATCCAGGTCCATTTCACGTTTTACTTCACGAATATTTTTCATCACCTCTGAATAATCAGGATGATAACGACCAAAACGTTGAACTTCTTCATATCTCTCTTTATATTGAACAAAATGTCGGACTTTTTTTGCAGTGACTGGATGTTGATATAATTTATAATAATGCTCGCGGTATTGATCCGCTAAGTCAGATTGTAAAATCATTTCGGCTAAATGTTCTGCCTCTTCGACAATTGCAATTTTTTCCATTGTAGTCGTAAGCAAAATCCCACCTCCATCTATCCATTATAGCATGTTTCAAATATCCGAGCGAATCATTATGGGATCGTCATATAGAATTCTTTTGATAAACCCAATGGTTGATTACGGTAAGTCAAAACATCTATTTTAATATGATGTGGACCTTTATCTACTCCTTTAATGATAAATGCGGCTGTGTTGTACTCCTTATAACGCTTTCCATCAATTGAAACCACTATTTTCCCACGTTGATGACCTTTTTTTCCGTTTGTAAAGGTAATATGAGGAACAATACATTCAATGAAGATTTGATTGCCCTGAATAGTATGGCGAACATTTAATGAGTTTTGACCATTTACGATTGCAGCGTCTACTTTTGGAACATCTTTTTGTGATTCAGGTTCAGGGTATTGTTGCTTACAACCTGTTACCATAAAAAGAAGAAGAAAAAGTAAAAAGGTTTTCTTCATATCATCACTCCTCGTTTTTTCTTATCCTTTGCATTCCGTTCTTTTTTAGTCATAAAAAAGAAGAACCGATCATCTTTTCACGATTAATCGGTTCTTTCCGTATTCGTATTTTGATTAAATGATTGTAACATTCCCATCATCATAGATGCCCATTGTAAACCATTTGAGATTTTTTCAACTTTTTGAGGAATAGTCCTTTCAAAAAAGGTCATGGACTGAATTTCAAATTGCTGTAACTGTTCGGGATGGCGGCTTAAAATCCGATACCATTGTGGTTGTTGATGTAAAAATTGTCTTAACTCCAATTTAGATCGAATATAATTCATTACATCCTGGCGCATTTAAAATCTCCTCCTTCAATCTTTTCTAAACATAAATGGATGGGATGTTTTTACAGAATCAGGTGCCTTTTGAGGAGCTTTTTCACTTGTCTGGAACTGGGAGAGAATTCCCTGAACTGCACCTAATGCTTCATTTAAATGCTGTAAATGTTGCTGGATTTGATGGGGATCCATATCTTTTACAATCGATAACACATTCTCTATCCAACCTGTTTTCTTGTTATTTTGATCCTCTACTTTGTCTTTATTTATCTCTTGTTGATTTTCTTTGTATTTCAACCAATGGGAATCATCTTCTCCAAATAAATACCATTCTTCATATAAATCCTGTAAGGTACTATTTCTTTTTTTTATTTCATCCTTTAATTTTGGATGGCTTTCCATAAATTTTTTGAATTTCATGACACTTGGATGTAAGTCATCTTTTTTCAATATTGTCTACCCCCACCACTTGTAATCCATATTTTTATTTTATGAAAAGACATAGAAAGAGTGAAATGGAAAAAGTTTTCAATCGAATAGATACATGATATGATTAAAAGACCACTTACATCATGATTCATACAACCATTTTTTTAATAAAATAAATATGATCTAATTTAAGTAGGTGATTTCATGAAAGACCAACAAATTTCCGATTTATTTCAACAATGTTTACATACAGCTACGGATAATGAAAAAGTGATTTTACATCAATTGCTTTTAGGATTTAAAGAAAAAATAAAAGAAGAGGGTTCTTATATTGGAAGGTTGCTAAGAATGAAGAGAATTTTGACGGAAACTGAGTGTGAAATTTCGATTCCAGTCTCTGAACTTGTCCATAATAGCCTTCAGATTGTTCATGGAGGAATTACAGCGACCATTTTAGACTCATCTATGGGTTCCATTGCAAACGCAGTCTGTCCCCCTTCTTCAAGTGCCGTTACCTCTAATTTAAATATTCATTATATTGCTCCTGGGAAAGGAGATTTTCTTAATGCGAAAGCAAAACTCCTTCATAAAGGATCAAAAACTTTGATTGTTGAAGGTGAAGTGGAAATCATCGATTCAAACACAGATACAGTCAAAAAAATCGCGCATGCTACTGGTACTTTTTTTATTCTTCATCCCCCTACTGAAAATAAATCATAGCCAAGGACCGTTATAGTAAAACGGGGTGCATTAGACCTTCAGTACATGATTGTACGAAGAACATAATGAAACACCCCGTTTAATTGGAAACTTTTTGAATAAAATTTTGCGTGTAATACTTTTTATACACACCAACACCTAAATGTGTAAATTCCTTTTCAAGCAATGTCTTCCTATGGCCCTCAGAATTCAGCCACCCTTCAACTGCATCTGGAGCATCAATGTAGTTTACAGCGATATTTTCACCGGCTTGCACAAATTCGATTTCCGCTAATTTCAACCGATCCCCCAAATTTCCGGAAGAAGGTGATTCATGAGAAAAAAACTCTTTTTCGTACATCTCTTTGCTATGTTCTAACGCAATATTAGCTGTACCTTTATCCCATTTCACCTTTTTCAGTTCAAATCTCTTTCGGACAATATTCGTTAAATCCAATACTTGCTTTTCCGCTCCTTCTTGGATCTTATCCCAGTCTTGATCAGAAGGTTCATATGGATCAGAGAGTTCTCCATGATACACCATCTCATAAGGACGTTGCTTAATTAAAACATCTTTATTCATAAATCGAACACTCGATAAAGTTCCATTTAATTTATCCAAATATATTTGTGCATAGATTTCCCCAAGAGGGACGAGAGGACGAATATTTAAATCATCTTCAGAAAGTTCAAAGCGGTATGTTCCCTTTTGATTCGTGATTAATATTTCCGTATCTATAAAATTCTTGCGGAAAATTTCCTCTACAGGTTGATCAATTTTGAAAGGAGCTATATCCACTTGATTGCCCATCACATAGGCAGTAACAACTTTATTATTTTCCACCCCAATTTGCATATAAGATTCATTGTGGTTATAAATCCACCAATCATATCCATATAAAGAAGGATCAATTCTCCTTGGTTTTCCAAACACTTTAATGATCTCTTCGGAGGATTTCCCAATATACATGGAGATTCCTTGAGTAGGCCTTTCCCCTAATTGAGCTGGATTTGTAGGATGATATAACTTTTCTTGAACATCTATTTTTGAGGGGGATTTAGATACGGGGTTTTCCAATAATTCATCTTTTTCAATCGCTTTATTCGTATAAATTCCAATCAACAAAACAATGGATAATATAATCAAAAT
This sequence comes from Oikeobacillus pervagus, assembly GCF_030813365.1. Taxonomy (NCBI): domain Bacteria; kingdom Bacillati; phylum Bacillota; class Bacilli; order Caryophanales; family Bacillaceae; genus Oikeobacillus; species Oikeobacillus pervagus. The sequence continues at coordinate 25,409 of NZ_JAUSUC010000016.1, read as the reverse complement.
TCTTATAACAGTACGCAGAAGTCATCCCCCTTTCCCATCCTTTTAAGTCATAATCAAAAACTCTCCGTCACCATTTCTCATTTGATTACCATAATGGTCTTAAATACCGTGTCAATCATTATATTCATTATAACATTATTCTTAGGGTCATCCTATATTTTCGTATTCCCAATCCACACTAGTCATTTTCCTTTTGTGACAAATTATTTACTTTATCTCTATGAGAAAAAACAGATTCTAATAATGTTTCGTTGCAAGATTTCTTTTTTTGGACTATTATTAACAATGAGGTAAATTGTACGTATTTTACATACAATCATTATGAATAGTTTTTTTAGGATGTAGGAGGGACATTACATGAGATTTGAAAATACTGGTTTAGAGGACATTAAAATTGATCTGCAAACTTTAGATCATGCTATGAAATCCCATCAGTTAATTCGTGCAGGTCAGTGGGATTATGAACGTGTAACATACGACCGAAAAATCCAAATAAAAAATGATATTTACTACTTACGCATACAAGGTTATGCAATCGAGGGAAATGTTGACTCAAGACACGCGACAATTCAATTGATCACACCAATCCTTGGAAAGCATTATTATCCTCATGGAGTTGAATATGGTGAAGACGAGAATTTCCCATCCCAGCTAGTTAAAACATGCGAATCTGTCATTGAAAGTGTAAAAAAAGAGTTACAACAATTAGCACAATAATTTTTTAAAAGCACAGGATCATTGTTATCTGTGCTTTTCTTTCTTTTTTCACCATTAATACTGTTCAACCTATACGCTCTTTACTATAATATATTTATCATGTTTTTACTGAATTTTTATCCAGATTCACAAGAATCAGTGGGGGATGACGAAAATTCCCCACTAATTGAAGTTTCATTATATAAGAAAGGAGTACAGAATTGGCAAAATTTTTTAGTAAAAAAAGAATTGCAATTATTTTGGCGATCTTATTAATTGCGGTAATTTTGTACTTAGTACTCCCCGTTTCTGTTCCATTAATTACTGCGCTAGTTACCGCAATAATACTAGAGCCTCCTATTGCTTTTTTACATAGGAGATTTCACTTAGAGAGAAAATGGTCTGTAATGATCATTTTTATTAGCTTTCTATTGTGTATCTTTTTTATTACTTATGTCGTTTCTACGAAGGTAATTGGAGAAGCAATAAACTTAGTAGAAGGAGCCCCTCAATACATCAATAATATATCGGATTTATGGATCCAATATGAAGATAAGTTACTGAAGGCCTCGGAAGATTTACCAAAAGAATTAGTAAAAGAAGTTAGTGATACAATTCAAAATTTCTTTACAAGTTTTAAGGATAGCATAAAGCAATATTTAAGTATTGAAAAAATAAGTAGTGCATTAGCTGATATTCCAAATTATTTAGTTAGTTTTATCGTCTATTTAATTGCTTTATTTTTATTCATGTTAGATTTACCGAAAATAAAAGAAGGATTTTACCGTCACCTATCAGATCAAACAGCCGATAAAGTACATTTTATGACTTCAAGATTATCATTTGTTATTTTTGGCTTTTTAAAAGCACAATTTCTCGTCAGTATTATTATTTTTATCGTAAGTTTGATCGGGCTATTGTTCATTACACCGCATGTAGCAGTTGTCATGTCATTGGTAATCTGGGTCATAGATCTCATTCCTATTATCGGATCTATCGTTATTTTAGCTCCTTGGGCGCTTTATTATTTTATTATGGGGGACATTACCATTGCTACACAATTATCGATTTTAGCGGCTGTTCTACTAATCATTCGGCGAACCATTGAACCAAAAGTGATGGGAAGCCATATCGGATTATCCCCACTTGCTACATTGATTGCGATGTATCTTGGTCTGAAATTACTCGGGATCCTTGGGTTTATTATTGGTCCATTAATCTTAATTTTATTTAGTTCTGCACGAGAGGCAGGAATTATTAACTTGAATTATAAAATATAACAAAAAGCTCCTAATGACCGTTCATTAGGAGCTTTATTGTCCATGAAGTTTAGAAACCCAAAATGGCCTTAATGACGGATGTCGTTTCTCCCCCTTTGTATAAAACATATAGAAGGAAATAGACTGCTACACCCGTAATGGCTGTAAAGAACCAAATAATACTTGTGATCGGACCAAGTTTTCGGTGTTTCACTAAATTATTCTTGTAACCCGTTAATAAAGTCACAATACCAAAAACAGCCCCAGTTGTAGCAAGAGTGATATGGAAAATTAAAAAGATTGTATAAAAAATCTTAAGATCATCAGGGCCTCCAAATGCAGTATTTCCAATAAAAATCGTTCTACTTGCATAGATAATGAAAAAAATTAAGGCAAAAATGGCGGCAAGAAACATTGTTTTTTTGTGTGTTTCTATTTTTCTTTGTTTTATTTGTACCCATCCGACCGCTACCGTAATCGCGCTAAGAACGATAAAAGTAGTGCTAATCGTCGGTAAAATCGGTAAAGACATATTAAGATCCTCTCTCCCATTTTCATCTTCATTATGATATGAACAAAAGCGCAAGCGCCCAGCTCTAGCGTACGGATTTCGCAAGTCCCGACCGAGATAAAGAAAACACAGCGAGGTCTTTCACGAGCTGATGTTGACTTATCGTAGAAAAGGCAGAGAAATTCGCTAGCCGATAGGCGCTGCAGCTAGAAGTCATCAAAAGTGCAAGCATTGATGAAAGGAAGCAATCGATGAGAAAGTATCGATCACAACTTCATCATGTTTGCATATACTTCATACTTTAGGGTAACCCTTTTTATTCTTATTTTACAACGCGTGGGTTGTTGTTTTGCATAATGGTTGCAGAATCAATTTCATCCACTTTTTGACCTTCTTTACGATACCATTCAACAAAAATACGAGCCAACACTACTCCATAAACAACCTCTTGGATGATTTTCATTACGATTCCACCCAATTGTTGGTCTTCTAAAACCGGCATATTAGAGAATAACTCCGGTCCACTTAAGTTTAAACCTTCGAGAGTAGACACTGGTACACATAATTGCATAGCTTGAAGCCATGCTGAAGCATCACTGTACGTCACATACATAGGTTCACTAGCAAATATAATCAATGCACAGGCAGGAAGTAATAAAGCTCCGTCAGCAAAGATATAGCCCACCTTTTTTAATCCACTCAATTCATATTTGCCACCAAGTTCATTGATGATAGGCCACCACATGAAAATAGCTAAAACGAACAACATGAAAGTATATAATCCATGCATTGTCTCACTTAGCTTAATCGTGTCAAAAATTAAGGGGATATGATAAAAAGAAAATATTCCATTAAAAAGGACAACAGCAATCAGTGGTTTTGTAAATAAATTAAAAATAGGTTTAACGACAGGAACATTAATGATCGCTCTCCATAACCAAGGAGGAATTCCTTTCATTAATAACGGGACAACAATCATAAAAAGTAGAGCCATTTGCACCATATGGTAAGTAAACATAATATGCCCCATTAAATCTAACGGAGAACCTTTTGTCGCATAAAGTAAGATGACCCCCATAACGAAATAGGTTGCTTGCTTTTTTGTAAGCGGTTTACTTTCTTTAAAATCTTTTCTCCACTTAACAGTTATAAGGAAATAGACAACAGTCAGAAATAATAATGCGATAATGAAAAAAGGGCTCCATAATGCTTGAAAACCAAAAATTCCTATAGGCATAAAAATCACCTCTATTTTTTTGAAATGCCTTTCTTTAAATTATAACTTTTACAAAGGTGTGATTCAATGTAATGAATTGACAAGTTCATGACATTTTAAACTCCCTCTTAAATTGATCCATTGTATCACTACCACAAACTACTCTCTGCACCAGACCCATTTGTCTTTTATCCATTCATTTCTAGTATCTTCCAACCGAATCATAAAAAAAGGGCAAAAAGACCAATTCATAAAGAATTGGTCTTCTTTTTAAAATTAAATCCATACAACAGTTAGGAAAGCTAAAATAGTGGCAAAGGCAACTGTAATAGCTGACCATAGAAATAATGATGGAGCTTCGTGTCCTTTATGACTCATATGCATGAAATAGTAAAGTTGGAAACCAACTTGAACAGCAGCAAGTAATAAAATAAACGGCACGACGAACCATTTTGATAATTCTAATCCAACTACCACAAATGCAATGACTGTGAAGAAAATCATGAGTGTAAATGAAATAACTTGCCCTTTCATTTCTTCTGCATTTTTTTTGCGGCGATATTCGTAATTTAATCTTGGGTTACCTGAATTAGATTGTTGACTCACCATCAGTCTATCCCACCATCCCCATCAAATATACTACAGTGAAAATAAATACCCATACAACGTCAATGAAGTGCCAATAAAGGCTTGCTAAATAAAATTTAGGTGCATTATATAGGCTTAATCCACGTTTTGCATTTCTAAGCATTAAAGCAATGATCCATGATAGTCCAAAGATAACGTGAGCACCATGGAAACCTACTAAAGTATAAAATGCAGAACTAAATGCACTACTTGTGAAAGTGTGGTTATACTCATGCACATAATGATTAAACTCGTAAATTTCTAAACCAAGGAAGCCGAGTCCAAGCAATACTGTAAAGAATAACCATAACTGCATTTTCTTAAAGCTATAGTTCTTCATGTGATACATTGCGTATACACTAGTCAATGAACTTGTTAAAAGCAACATTGTCATAACAAATGACAGCGGTAACTCAAATAGATCTTTTGCTAAAGCATGATCTGGACTTGGTACTTTGTCTTTTAAAGCAAGATATGTTGCGAAGAGAGAGGCGAAAAGCACAGTCTCTCCTCCTAAGAATAACCAGAAACCTAAAAATTTATTTTTCCCTTCCATTGTTGCTTTTTCAGGAGATTCTGGCCAAGTTTGGGGTGTAAATTTTTCCTCTACTTGCATTATGCCTTAACCCCCTTATTATCAACTTCCATTAAATCTTCTTTATGAATATGGTAACCATGATCGTCTTTTAAAGAACGATATAACATAGAACCAAACGAAATAGCTAAACCAATAATTAACACTGGAATACCCCAAGGTTTATCATCAAATTGATACATAGCACCAAATGATGCGATGAAGAATCCTAATGAAATGACAAACGGAACGAATGAAGAATTTGGCATATGAATATCTCCTAATGGTTCAGCCGGAGTAATTCCTTTTCTTCCTTCCATTTTATCAAGCCAATATGGATCTAAACCACGTACAAGTGGAGTTTGCTTGAAATTGTAAAATGGTGCTGGTGAAGAAATAGCCCATTCTAAAGTACGACCATCTTCCCATGGGTCATTTCCAACTCTTTTACCTTTTGCAGTTGTAACCACAACATTCAATAATAGAACGATAACCCCTGCAGCCATGAAAGCAGCCCCAATGGAACTTACTAAGTTTCCTGTTTCTAAACCTTGACCTGGCAAGAATGTCCATACACGACGAGGCATTCCCATCAAGCCTAAGAAATGTTGGATAAAGAACGTTAAATGGAACCCTACAAAGAATAATACAAATGTAATTTTTCCCATAGCTTCATTCAACATTTTACCGAACATTTTTGGCCAGTAAAAATGGGTTGCAGCTAGTATACCGAATACTACCCCACCAACAATTACATAGTGGAAGTGAGCAACGATAAAGTAACTATCATGGTATTGGTAGTCAGCTGGTGCTGCAGCTTGCATAACACCTGTTACCCCACCCATTACAAAGGATGGAATGAAAGCGACTGCCCAAAGCATCGGCGTCGTAAACTTAATACTTCCGCCCCACATTGTCAAGAGCCAGTTAAAGATCTTAATTCCTGTTGGAACGGCAATAGCCATTGTAGCAACAGCAAAAATCGCATTGGCGATAGGACCCATACCTACTGTAAACATATGGTGAGCCCAAACCATAAATCCTAAAAATCCAATTAAAACTGTCGCGAATACCATTGAAGAGTATCCGAAAAGACGCTTTCTTGAGAAAGTAGCAAAAATCTCTGAGAATATACCAAAAGCAGGTAAAATTAAAATATAAACTTCAGGGTGACCAAAAATCCAGAAGAAGTGTTCATAAATAATGGTATTACCACCGTTTGCAACAACAAAGAAGTTAGATCCAAACAAGCGGTCAAACATCAACATGAAAATTCCAATTGTAAGTGGCGGAAATGCGAATAAAATTAGCGCAGAAGCCACAAAAGTAGTCCATGTGAATAATGGCATTCTCATATATGTCATACCTGGAGCACGCATATTAATAATCGTAACTAGGAAGTTAATTCCCCCAATTAATGTTCCAAATCCAGATACTTGAATACCTAATAGATAGAAATCAATTCCATGACCTGGTGAATCTAAGGATAGAGATGCGTAAGAAGTCCATCCTGCATCAGGTGCCCCACCTAAAAACCAAGAAAGATTTAGGAAAAGGCCTCCAAAGAAAAACAACCAAAATCCTAGTGCATTTAAGAATGGGAATGCTACATCACGCGCACCAATTTGAAGTGGCATAATAGCATTCATAAATCCTAAAAGCAATGGCATCGCTGCCAAGAAAATCATTGTTGTACCATGCATAGTAATAATTTCATTAAACAATCCTGCACTAACGAAATCATTGTTTGGTACAGCAAGTTGAATACGAATTAAAAGTGCTTCAATACCACCCATAAGGAAGAAAATTCCGCCGGCAATCAAATACAGAATCCCAATCTTCTTATGGTCGACTGTTGTTAAAAAGTCCCATATAGTAGCGGCAAAGCCTTTTTTTTGTGCTTGTGCTAGGGTACTCAACGATTAAACCTCCCTTTTATTTTAAAATATCCCCTGTTAATCTTGAACCTTTAGGCTCATTAAGTAAGCAGCTAATTGATCAATTTCTGTTTCTGTTAATTGACCATATGTTCCAGTCATTTTATTAGCTGGTTTATATTTCTCTGGATCACGGATCCAATTTTTCACTTGTTCTTCATTGTGTTCAAGAATTCCCGCAACTCGAGAGCGTTCAGCAAAGTTTGCTAAGTTTGGAGCTGTACGAGCTGCTTCAGGTCTACCATCTTGTGGAGATACTGCGTGACAGCTTAAACATTTTTGATCAAAAATCTCTTTCCCTTGTGCAGCTTGAGAATCAGTAGGTTTTACTTCCTTAGCTGTTTTCATATCATTTAACCAAGTGTCAAATTCATCCTGTGGAATGGCTTTCACTTTAAAGTCCATTAAGGCATGTGAAGGTCCACATAGCTCAGCACATTTTCCATAGAATAAATTTCCAGCCTCTTTTGCTTTGTCTGCATCAAATGTTAAATAGAAAGTATTAACATTATCAACGTTTGTATCCATTTTTCCTCCGGCAGCTGGAATCCAGAAGGAGTGTTTTACATCTGAAGCTTTAAGATTAAAGTATACTTTTTGGTCTGTAGGAACGACTAAATCCTGACTTGTAACTATTTTTTGGTCAGGGTATTCAAATTCCCACCAATATAGACTAGCACGAACATTTACTACAAGTGCTTCGCGATTACCATCTGCATCCTTCTTATCCATCGCTTTTGTATCAGCAAGTTTAAATGTAGCTGCTACTGTAGGAACAGCAAGAATAAGAAGAAGGATAATCGGAATTGTTGTCCATATGATCTCTAAAGTATGGCTTCCTTCCACTTGTTTTGGGATTTTGTTTTCGTCGCCTTTTTTTCGACGGAAACGTACAATGGCAATAACATAAATGATAACAACTACTAAAATTACAGCAACCATAATACTTGTACTCAATACCATTAGATCGAATTGAGTTTTCGCTACTTCTCCTGCGGGAGTAAGTGCGGAAAGAAATGGTTCACCGCAACCGGACAGAACAAGCGTCAACATTGCAAAAAGCGTAAAGAGACGCCATTTTGTTTGCCTAGTATTCATAGCTTAATCAAACCCCTCTTTCATTTAATTTCTAAAAAACTTTTCTATATATGGATTTCTTTAAAAGAAAGATCTCCCAACATTAAATCACTGTAACGATGACCATTGCCACAAAAAGGATGGTTAAATACTGCAAAGAGTAAACAAACATAAGTCTAGCCCATTTCAAGTCATCTTTGATTTTGTAACCATATAATCCTAATGCAAGCCAGCCAATGTTTAACACAGTGGCCAAGACAACAAATGTTGTACCTAATGAGGTCATAAAAAATGGCAGTGGTAATAACGCCGTCACCCAAAGAACCATATGACGTTTTGTTACAGCAAAACCTTTTACTACTGGAAGCATGGGTATTCCCGCAGATCTATATTCTTCACAGCGCTTCATGGCTAATGCGTAGAAGTGTGGTGGTTGCCAAATGAACATAATCGCAAATAGCATCCATGCCATAATATCAAGATTTGGATCTACTGCTGCCCATCCAATTAATGGTGGAACAGCCCCGGAAACACTTCCTACAACTGTATTACTTACATGAACACGCTTCGACCACATTGAATAAACAACAACATAACTAAATACTCCAATTAGACCGATAATACCCGCCATAAAAGTTGTTAAGAACAACATGATCGTTCCAAGTACGACTGTGGATATTCCAATGATCAGCACTTTAGAATCACTATATTTCCCCGTTACGGTTGGCCGGGATTTTGTACGTTCCATCAAAGGATCAATATCTCGATCAATATAGTTGTTCAAACTTGCAGATCCAGCAATAATCAGTGAGGAACCGACTAAAGTTAGAAAGATAATATCTAATTGATTCAGGAAATGCATCTCATTAAAGGTGAAGGCTAACCACATTCCAGTAAAGGTTGTGATTAAATTTGAATTCACTATTCCTATTTTAACAAGCGCAAAAAAATCCTTTAAGACTGTTGATTTAGGGATTTCTGACTCTTTAACCGAAGTAACCACACGGCTATCTGACACCATTCTCCCTCCTCTCTGATAAAAGACAAATTTCATTCTTACTTCACAAATATAAACGAAAATTGTATTCTTTTCTATATCTATTTTTTAAAAGCAAAATAACTTTCATATAAAAATAGATATTAGTTTACATTTATTATAAACGATTTTTTTATACAGTCTCCCTTAATTTAATATTTAATCATACTTTTCCCCTTTTTTGTGAACAGAAGTTGAACTATTTATGTCGAATTTGTGTCTGTAGCATTTTAACTGTTCCTGTTCTCATGATTTTGTAAGATAATAAAAAGAGTATGCAAATTTGAATCTGCACGTCTATTTTGCCTATACCCTATTACTAGCAAAATATAACGTAACTTTCAAGCTCATTCTTCATTTGCTGCATGTTATAATCCCTTTTAACAGTTGTCTTTTTATTTTTTCTTCTGTAATATCAAGGATGTCGTACCTTACGGAAAAACTGAATACGTAATAACTATATTTATTAGATTTCTATCAAGAAGGTGAAAAACATTGCGACGAGGTTTAAAATGGTTGGCTGTTCTAACTTCAATAGGCATGCTTTTCGTCTTGATCGGTGGTGCTCTAGTTACTAAAACTGATTCAGGACTTGGGTGTGGTCGGGAATGGCCGCTATGTCATGGACAAATTATTCCAGACGAAATTACAATCGAAACAATTATTGAATTAGCACACAGACTAGTTTCAGGTGTTGTTGGAATTTTAGTATTAGTTTTATCAATCTGGTCATGGCGAGCTATTGGCTATATACGAGAAACGAAGTTTTTATCCATATTATCCTTCTTTTTCTTAGTCCTTCAAGGCTTGATTGGAGCCGCAGCAGTTCTTTGGGGACAGAGCGATTTTGTTCTTGCTTTACACTTTGGAATCTCTCTTATTTCATTTGCTGCCGTCCTCTTACTAACATTATTGATCTTTGAAGTTGACCAAAAATTTGACGCCCACAAACTTATAGTAAGTAATAAAATGAAATGGCATACGATTGGTGTCACTTTGTATAGTTATATCGTAGTTTACACTGGAGCCCTTGTGAGACATACAAAGTCAAGTTTAATTTGCCCAGACTGGCCATTTTGTGTCAATTCCTCCATTGTTATGCCGACTAACTTGTATGAATGGGTACAAATGGGCCATCGCGTAGCGGCGGGACTGATATTTATATGGATTGCCTATATTACTTATTTAGCTATTAAAAATCATAAACACCAGAAAATTCTATATTGGGGTTGGATCATCGCATTTATTTTAGTTACATTGCAAGTAATTGCTGGTGCCTTTGTCGTGATTTCCCGTTTAAATCTGTATATTGCACTTGCACATGCTTTATTTATCTCTTGTTTATTTGGTCTATTATGTTACTTTATACTGTTAATCTCACGGAGTAATTTCATTCAAAACAAATAAAGTACACTTATGGGTATTTTCCCCTAATCTCAAAAAGAAATGCGCAGTGAACTTATTATAGTTCACTGCGCATTTTTTTATCCCACTCCTAACGGGTAGGAAAACCTTCACTCAAAAAGAAGGAGTTAACTGCCCCTAAAGGTCCGACGACGGAAAGGTTGTGACTTACCAGGCGAAGCCACAAGGACGTGGCATTCTTTGGCTTGGCAAGTTCACATTTAGCGGGTGATGCCCTCCTTATGCCTTTTGTAATTCAATTAATAAATCACCCGCCGAAATGGCATCTCCATTTTGGACATAAATATCTTTAATGATTCCTGAGAATGGTGCTTGTACCGTTGTTTCCATTTTCATTGCCTCTGTGATCATTAAATGATCGCCACGTTTCACTTTTTCACCTTTATTAGCAATCACCTTAATAACTGTTCCTGGCATTGTCGCACCAATATGCTCCTCATTTTTTGGATCTACTTTCGCTTTAGCAGCGACGGTTGATTTAATGCTTTCATCTTTAATTACGACTTCACGCGGTTGTCCATTTAATTCAAAATAGACAATTCTAGTACCGTCTACTTGAGGTTGTCCAATCGACACCAATTTTACAATAAGTGTTTTACCTGTTTCAATCTCGACCTCTATTTCCTCTCCTAATCTCATTCCAAAGAAGAAAGTTGGAGTATCAAGAACACCTACATCTCCAAATTGTTCGAAGGTTTTCACATAATCCGTAAACACTTTAGGATATAACGAATAGGCAATGACATCTTTATTTGTCACCGGCTGTCCTATTTCTTCTGTTAATTGTTTTTCCAATTCCTCAAAGTCCACATCTTCCATTAATTCACCTGGGCGAACAGAAATTGGGTTTCTTCCTTTTAGAATCACTTTTTGAAGTTTTTCAGGAAAACCTCCATATGGTTGACCTAAATATCCTTCAAAAAACTCGATAACCGATGCAGGAAAATCGATCGTGTCTCCTCTTTCAATGACATCTGCTTCACTTAAATCATTTTGGACCATAAATAAAGCCATATCCCCAACTACTTTTGAAGATGGAGTTACTTTAATAATATCTCCAAACATAAGGTTTACTTGATGGTACATCTCTTTCACTTCATCCCATCTGTCACCTAGACCAACTGCCTTCGCCTGTTGTTGTAAATTACTATATTGCCCCCCTGGCATTTCATGTTGGTATACTTCGGTATGAGGTGCAACCATTCCACTTTCAAAATCACTGTAAAATTTACGAACATCTTCCCAATAACCAGATAATGATTCTAATGATTTGATATCTACATTCGGCTCACGTTTTGTTCCTTTTAATGCATAATACAATGTATTCGCACTTGGCTGGGAAGTTAATCCAGACATGGAGCTCAATGCAACGTCCACAATATCCACGCCTGCTTCTACAGCTTTTGCATACATATAGATTCCATTTCCACTTGTATCATGTGTATGCAAATGAATCGGAATATCAACTGTCTCTTTTAATTCAGAAATTAAACGGTAAGCAGATTGAGGTTTTAATAATCCTGCCATATCTTTAATTCCTAATATATGAGCCCCTTGGTTTTCTAATTCCTTAGCCATTTTTTTGTAATAATCAATATTATATTTTGTTCTTGTCGGATCATCAATGTCCCCTGTATAACATAACGATGCTTCCGCAATTTTTCCGCTTTGTCTTACAGCATCAATGGCTACTTCCATGCCTTTTACCCAGTTCAAGCTATCAAATATGCGGAATACATCAATTCCCTCATTGGCAGATTTTTCAACAAATTCACGAATTACATTATCTGGATAGTTTTTATATCCTACTGCATTTGAAGCTCTTAGAAGCATCTGGAATAAAAGATTTGGAATTTGCTTACGAAGGGTCGCCAGTCTTTCCCAAGGGTCTTCTTTTAAGAATCTGTAAGATACATCAAATGTTGCTCCACCCCACATTTCCATTGAAAATAATTCTGGTAGTAATTTGGAAGTTGGTTTTGCAATCTGTTTCAAATCATTAGTACGAATTCTTGTCGCTAAAAGGGATTGGTGAGCATCTCGGAATGTCGTATCTGTTAACAACACTTGGTTTTGATCTTTTACCCACTGAACTAACCCATCAGCGCCTTTTGCTTCTAAAATTTGCTTCGTACCTGAAGGGGTTTCATCAAATTGATGAACTTTCGGGATACGTGGCTTTTCAAAAACTGGTTTTTTTCTTTTTTCAACCCCTGGGAAGCCGTTAATTGTAACAGTACCAATATAATTTAACATTTTTGTTCCACGGTCTTTACTTGCAGGGAAAGTAAATAATTCTGGTGTAGTATCGATAAAGGAGGTATCATAATCTCCTGTTACAAAGTTTTCATGTCTCATTACATTTTCAAGGAAAGGGATATTGGTTTTGATTCCACGAATACGAAATTCACGAAGGTTACGGACCATCTTAGAAGCAGCTTGTTCAAAGGTTAGTGCCCAAGTGGATACTTTAACGAGCAATGAATCATAGTAAGGGGTAATTTCTGCACCTTGGAAACCATTACCAGCATCTAAACGTACACCAAATCCTCCACCAGAACGATATGCCATTATTCTACCAGTATCTGGCATGAAGTTATTTAGCGGATCCTCTGTTGTTACACGTGATTGAATAGCATATCCATTTATCCGAAGGTCATTTTGTTTTGGAATTCCCACTTTCTCACTATGTAATGCGTGTCCTTCCGCTATTAAAATTTGTGATTGTACAATATCGACACCTGTTATCATTTCAGTAATTGTATGTTCAACTTGTACCCGTGGATTCACTTCAATAAAGTAAAATTCATCTCCAGCTACTAGAAATTCAACAGTACCTGCATTAATATATGAAACATTATTCATAAGGCGTACAGCTGCATCACAAATGCGATTGCGCAAATCTTCGGAAATTGATACACATGGAGCAACTTCAACTACCTTTTGGTGACGTCTTTGTACAGAACAATCACGCTCGAATAAGTGAATAATATTTCCCTGTTGGTCTCCTAAAATCTGTACTTCAATATGTTTCGGATTCTCAACGAACTTTTCTGCGTATACTTCACTATTTCCAAAGGCAGCCTTTGCTTCCGATTTTGCACGTTCAAATGATTCTTTTACTTCTTCCGCACTTCGGACAACACGCATTCCGCGGCCACCACCACCTAGAGAAGCTTTAATCATAATAGGGAATCCAACCGATTTCCCAAATGTTACAGCATCTTCGAAATGTTCAATTGGACCATCACTACCTGGAATGACAGGAATATCGGCAAGTTGGGCCTGCTTTCTAGCCTTGACTTTATCACCAAACATGTCTAAATGCTTGCTCTTTGGACCGATAAAAAGAATGCCTTCGTCTTCGCATCGTTTTGCAAATTCAATATTTTCAGATAAAAAGCCATACCCCGGATGAATAGCATCTACTTCTGCATTCTTGGCAATCTCAATAATTCCCTCAATATCAAGATATGCATCAATCGGCTTTTTTCCTTCCCCAACAAGATAGGCTTCATCCGCTTTGTAACGGTGGTAAGAGCCTGAATCTTCTTTCGAATAAATAGCGACTGTTCTCATATGCAGTTCCGAACACGCACGGAATACACGGATGGCAATTTCACCCCTATTAGCCACTAATACTTTTTCAATTTTTCTCATCATCCATCTCTCCTCTGTCTAAATGAAAAAATATATATATAAAAAGGTTCATAATTGAACCTTTTTATTTAAATATTGGCTTGATAATCAGTTAAGCCTGTAACATTTGTTTTTTTCTTTTTATATTCTTTCTCAAATTTAGAAAACATCGCTACATTTACTAGTATCCCCATGGAAAGTGAAAGTAATATTAAGGAGGAACCACCATAGCTAATAAATGGAAGTGTTACGCCAGTAATAGGAATTATACCAGAAACTCCACCTAAATTGATAAAAGATTGAATTCCAATCATACTAGAAATACCTGTAGCAAGCATAGAACCAAACGGATCCTCACATTTCATGGCAACCCGTATTCCCCTTAATACAATAAAAGCTAATCCCCCAATAACTAGTGCCACTCCTAATACTCCTAGTTCTTCAGCGATTACTGACATTATAAAGTCTGTATGGGGTTCAGGTAAATACCCAAGTTTTTGAGTACTTTGACCTAATCCTAACCCTTTTACTCCACCTGAACCTATAGCTAAGTAGGAATTCACTAGATGATAACCATCTTCACTTGCATGTTTAAAGGGATCTAAAAAACCATAAATTCTTCCCATTTTCACATCTGTAAATATGGAATCTTTTTTAAAATAAAATAGGGGAGATAAAAGAATCACAGTACCGAGGCCCAGCACAACCAGTTTCCATATACTTTTAAATCTCATTCCCGATGAAATGATAATGGTACATCCAATTAGAAAAATAATTAAGGCTGTACCGAAATCTGGTTGAACGATAATGACGGCACAAGTGACAATTAGAAAAATAACGGGAGGTATGACTCCGGAGTCAAATGAATTAATTTTCTTTTGTTTTTTTGCATAGATAGCTGACATATAAATGATGATGACCAGTTTAGCAAACTCCGATGGTTGGATACTCATGGCTCCAAACCGAAACCAACTCTGTGCATTATTGGATACATGTCCAAAAGCAAATAATAACAACAAAAATCCTAATGTTGTAGCCGTAATTGTCATTAGAAATTTACTATTTTTATAAATCTTATACGGAAAAATAGCCCCGCAAAGGAAGACAATGGTTGCGATTACCAGATGTATTTTTTGCTTATTATAGAAGAAGTCACTCTCCCAATGATACCGTTGAACAGCCATCACTGAACTGGCACTATAGATCATCATTAATCCAAAAAAACAAAGAACAAAGAACGTAAGAATCAGCGAGTAATCATAGGATCTTAAGATTTTTTTAAACATCAAACAATCATCCTATCTTTCGTCTTTACATCAAACTATTTTCGCAAAATTTTGCTACAATAACAACAAAGTAATGATTTCCTATTATCGTCCTTGGAAGGAGTTTGAGGTTCTTAAGGATAAGCGAGACATTTAACTGTGAACACCCCTATACCCCGACAATAGAAAAGAACCTTACAAATAAGTTAATACTTTCTTGATGCCCTTGCAATATTATTGTACAAAAAAACCCAAACAATCACTAGTACTGTTTGAGTTTTTTATCCGTTATTTCTTTGTGGAAGCATCATGTAGTGCTGATAATTCCCTCTCTAAAGAATCTATAAGATTTTTACCATCTTTTTCGTCTACTAAACCTAGACGAATAGCAAAATCTATTTCACGGGATAAGCCAAACATTTGTGTATCTAAAACTTCCTCATATAGTGGACATTGAGGCATCGTCAAATTATCCATTTGAACCTTAATTAGGCGCAAAATCTTGTCTGCGTCTGCTTTTAAAATAGAGTAGGCTTTTTCCCGATGGTTCACTGTCATTTCAGACGCCATTTCTTTTCCCTCCCGTTTCCGAGCGATCATGACCTATAATTTAAAATTTTATCGTTAAAAGCATAATAATGCAAGGAAAACACATAATTTACAAAGTATTTTATCTATTAAACAAAAAGTGGAGGCGACTGCACAGTTGCGACAAGCAAAAGACAAGATCCGTAAGAAGGAAGGTTTTTTCCTTCTGAAGGAGATTGGCTTTTGACCTCGAGCAACTAGGAGCCACAACTAGATTAACAAAAAGTGGAGGCGACTGCACAGTTGCGACAAGCAAAAGACAAAATCCGTAAGAAGGCGTTTGGTATAAAAAATTTATTTTTTCTGGTAATCCCTTCTTGATAGCCTATGTTGATTTAGTTTAAATGAAAAACATTATTTAAAAGAATAGTTTTAGACTGACATTTCATAATAGAAACGCTATACTTTTATAAGAAGAGATTAAGGAGGCAATGGAGGAAATGATTATTCCATTTAAAGGTAAAGTCAAATTTCCTATCACTTTAGATGCAGGGGTATGGATCTTTGACGACCGTAAAATTGATTTGAATACATATTTTGAAGACGAAAACAAAGAAAACCTTAGTGAAAATGAAGAATATGCAAAAAAACTCTCTAAATATTGGGAAAAAGAAATACGAGAAGGTGCAGTTTCACCGCCTACTGTTAAATCAGAAAGACAATATGAAAAAGTGAAACTGCTTACAGGTACATTTGGAATTAAACTAGCGCCTTTTTTAAAAAATGCTGAGCCCAAAGAAGGTTCAACTGTATTAGTCATAGAAACTGAAAAAGACGATGTCACAATCCCTCTTGAAAAAGCAGAAGATCTCATTCTTGGCTTTTCTAAGGAAGGGAAACCTCTTCGTGAAGATGGCCCCATCCATGTTTATTATGGGGATGGTTCTAACAAGGAACAACCTATCCGTTTCGTGAAAGCATTTCGGGTCGAATAAACAAGTAAATTCGCAAGCGCCAAGGTCTTGCGTACGGATTTCGTAAACCTTGACTGAGTCAAAAAAGCCAGCCCTTTCGAAAGGGTCCTGGCTTTTTTTCATACTCGAATAAAATCACCTTACTGTTGATCGTTGTTGCCATCGGCCTTCTTACCTATTAATGTTATATCTGTTTCATCAATTAATATCGAAAAATCTTTAGACATATCTACCTCATATGGCATTAACAACTCATGCTTATCTTCTTCTAAAATTCGAACAACAGGCCGATCGCTAAAGCCCTTGCTCTGACTAACAACTATTCCTTTTCTTCCATCATTCAAATGTACAGATAGTCCATTTGGATAGACAATGATTGCTCTTCGGAAAGATTCTACCATTTCTTTTTCAAATAATTTCCCTACACCTGCAAATAAAATTTCAAATGCGTCATGCGGAAGTAATGCCTTTCTGTAAACCCTATTGGAGGTAACGGCATCATATACATCTGCTACAGCCATAATTCGCGCATAAATATGAATTTCATCTCCCTTTAACCCCCGGGGATATCCTGATCCATTTAGCCTTTCATGATGCTGAAAGGCACAATGAGCCGCAACTAATGGAATGGTAGATTCCTTCCTTAATAATTCAAAGCCCTGAACCGTGTGCTGTTGGATGATGGCATATTCCTCATCTGTCAAGCCCCCGGGTTTCATTAATATTGGTTTGGGAATGAATACTTTTCCAATATCGTGGAGCATTGCACCAAGCCCAATTTCCTCCAGCTGTTTTTGGTTAAATTGGTTTAATTCAACCGCTAATGCAAGCGAATAGATCGTGACATTAAGTGAATGAGTGAAGATATATTGGTCGTAAGAAAACAATTCAGATAGTAAGGATATGGCTTCATGATTCCCGCGAATTTCCTGTAAAATATTACGAACTACAGTAGAGAATCGTCTACCTATTTTGTCAAAAATGAATTTATTGGATAAATCAAGATCATTTTGAACGAGTTCGAAAGTATCTTTTATCACCTTAATGGCTTCTTGTCTAGTTTCATCAGATAATACTTGTCTAACGACAACATCATTTGTATTGGGGTCGTGAATATAGACAAATGAAACTCCAAGTGTCTTTAGCCTTTCGATCATATATTTTTTTAATGGCACTTCCTTTTTAATAAGAATGCGTCCCTTTTCATTGTAAATCGGTTTTGCCAATACTTCATCTTCTTGTAGGGATTCGACTGATTTAAGTCTCATTCAATAATCTCCTGTTCTTTCGACAAATTCTGTTTTTTATTTTAGCATAAATTGAAAAAATAGGAACAAAAAGATATGTATGTATTATTTTTAGTACATCTTTATATGAAAAAAGACACATTTTGCTCCTGTGCCTTTTTAAAAAATATCATTTTCTCTGGCTACAAAATATCTGCTGCTAATTGGGCTAAACCTGAGCGTTCCCCTTTCATCAATTTAATGTGGCCGGCAACTTTTTGATCCTTAAACTTCTCAATGACATAGGTTAACCCATTGTTATATTCGTCTAAATATGGATGGTCAATTTGGGCTGTATCCCCCATTAACACAATTTTACTTTTTTCTCCCACCCGTGTTAAAATGGTTTTTACCTCATGCTTCGTTAAATTTTGGGCTTCATCGATAATGATAAATTGTTCTGGAATACTTCTCCCCCGAATATACGTTAGGGCTTCTACTTCAATGGAATTTAATCCCGCTAAAATATTATCGATCTCCCCTGGCTTTTTTGTATTAAATAAATACTCTAAGTTGTCGTAAATTGGTTGAATCCATGGGCGAAGCTTTTCTTGTTTTTCCCCTGGTAAATACCCAATATCTTTTCCAACAGGCACAATCGGTCTTGCAACAAGAAGTTTATTATAGGATTTATGATCTTCTGTTTGCAGTAGACCGGCAGCTAAAGCTAAGAGCGTTTTACCTGTTCCGGCTTTCCCAGCCAATGTCACAAGCGGAATATCCGCTCGTAATAACATTTCCAACGCCATCATTTGTTGAACATTACGAGGCTTGATTCCCCAAATAGGGTCTTGATCATAGATTAATTTCTTGACCATTTTCCCAGTTGAATCTACTATTCCGACGGCTGAAGCAGAACTTCCTAGTGCATCTTTTATAATTAAAAATTGATGAGGATAAAAAGGATGATGAGTAATTTCTGATAATTGCAATTCACCCTTCACATAAAAATAATTTAGGAGATCTTTCGAAACATACACTTCTAAAAATCCACTGTATATATCATTTAATTCAATTACACGATCATTTAAGAAATCTTCCGCCTGTAAGCCTAGTGCATCAGCTTTTACACGCACAAGAGTATCTTTACTTACTAATATAACAGGGCGACCATTCTCTTTCTCTCCTTCTTCAAGCGATAAATTTTTCGCTACAGCTAATATCCGATTATCATTCGTTTTTTCAATAAATATTTCTTGAAGCTGATGGAATGATCGGTGATTTAATTCAATTCTTAATGATCCACCATTTTCGAGAGGAATTTTTTCATGGAGCTTGCCTGTTTGTCTTAATTTATCAATGATTTTTGATACTTGTCTTGCATTCCTTCCAATCTCATCCATATATCTTTTTTTTGAGTCCACTTCTTCAAGTACAACTGCTGGTATGACTACTTCATTCTCTTCAAAGGAAAATATTGCAAATGGATCCTGTAACAAGACGTTCGTATCTAACACATAAATTTTACCCAAATTCATGCCTCCTGCTCCAATAGTCTTTAGTACATTATATGAAGTGAGCCTCCTGTAAGTTCAAAAAATTGGACTTACTATTAATAAAATATATGTATTAAGGTATAAAGATAGAAGAACTTTACAAAATATATAAATGATACGAAAAACGGTGGATTTATTCCCAATGGTTTGGCTCATCCATGGCACCGTTTCATTGCCTCCCCCCACTACTTTCTACAAGAAGTTATTTTTTCCTTCTATTGGGACGAAAAAAAGTGAAATGAGCTGTTAACTGCCGTAAAAAGTTAGAGAAATACAAACAACTACGAAGAATGAGAGGGATCCAGCATGAAAAAATGGCTACTGTTTATTTCAATTTTCTTCTTAACGGCTTGTGCGCAAAATAATGATGTTGGTTTCGACAACCAAAATAATCGAAATGGAGCGGTTCACCCAGAGAAAGTAAATGTTAGAAACACAACAAATAAAGATGTTGACCGTGAAAGTGGTCAGAAAATCGCCAGACATTTAGAAAAATTAGCGACAAGTATACCAAACGTTCGCGGTGCAACTGCAGTTGTTATAGGAAATTATGCCGTAGTGGGGATTAATGTAGATGCAAATACCGAACGTTCCCAAGTTGGCACAATTAAATATTCTGTTGCTGAAAGTTTGAAAGAGGATCCACATGGTGCAATGGCAGTCGTTGTCGCTGATCCCGATGTCAATGCACGTCTTAAAGAAATACAAAATGATATTCAAAATGGTCAACCTATTCAGGGGATTACCAATGAATTAGCGGATATTGTTGGAAGATTAATGCCTGAAATACCGAAGAATCTTGTCGAACCTCAAAATCCAGATCGTGCCCCTGATAAGCAAAAAAAGGAAATGAGTCCAAAGGAAGAAAAACAATTAGAGAAAGAGCAACAGGATCAATCCAATCAATATAAAGATTAATAAACAGAAGGTTGTCCCGAAAACGATGAGAAAAACGGGGCAACCTTTTTTTATAATGAATCGTAATTTGAACCATCACTCGTTCTTTTTCAAAAATAACAAAAGGAAAAAAAGTGTTTTAAAAATATTCATGCTATACTATTAATGGCTTTAATTTAAATATTACTTGAGGTGTGACTGTTGAGAGTTAAATGTATTTTATGTGAACAAATTGATCAATTACAGGATGAAACACTATTAGCAAAAAAATTACGCAATCGACCTATCCATACGTATATGTGTCCTGACTGTCATAAACGAATTACGGAAAGAACCAATCAACGGAAGGCCACTGGAAAATTTCATCTGTACCGGTCTAAAAAAGTTGAGGATGAATTTTAACTGTTTTTAATAAAATGAATTCTCATTCAATGGGGGTCTTTCTTCATCCTCTACTGAATGTTAGTTGAACTTATCGGACCATTAGGGGCAGTGATCCTCCACCTATCATCTTTGTTTCCAAATCATTTTGAGATGAAAGTTTTACTGCCCGTTAAGGTGGAATAAATAACTGAAATTAGCAAATCACCTATAATACTATAGCTGTTTCACTCACTAAAGAAGTGAAACAGCCTTGTAATAAAGGGTTGTCCCCAAAAATGTCTGTACACTTTGGGGACAACCCTTTTCACTTAAAGGAAATTAATGAAAAATTTTTCTATACATCTTTATTTTCAGCTGATTTGTGCATCCGTAAGCGAATTTTATATATTCCTAACACGACTGTCGCAACGAGTAAACTTTCGACTACAGGTAGTTGGTAGGACAAGATGAGCAAAAGCAGTGATCCAATGATTAATAGAAAATATATAATAATATTTTTCCCTAATGACAGCTTTTTTGCAAAACCTAAATTATATACAAGAATAGACAGTATGATAATCACTACAAAGTAAATTCGAACTGCCCAATTAACATCAACAACTTGAATCAATGCACCAAGCAATGGACTGACGTGCTCCATTCCTGCCACTTATATTCTCCCCCTTATGACTAATCCATCTCCGCATATTTTTTCTTTTTAGCAAGTTTTTCACGTTCATTTTTATCTAATATTTTTTTCCGAAGACGAATCGATTCAGGTGTAACTTCACAATATTCATCTTCATTCAAATATTCCAATGCTTGTTCTAAAGACATGATTCTCGGTTTTTTAAGTGTAACGGTATGATCTTTCGTAGCAGAGCGAACATTTGTCTGTTGTTTTACTTTTGTAATATTCACGGTAATATCATTTTCTCTCGTATTCTCTCCGACGATCATTCCACCATATATTTCTGTACCCGGTTCAACAAAAATCGTACCGCGGTCCTCAATTTGCATAATTCCATATGGGGAAGCTTTTCCCGTTTCCATCGAAACAAGAACACCTTGACGTCGCCCGCCAACACGACCTTGTTGCATTGGTTGATAACTATCAAAGGAATGATTAATAATTCCATACCCTCTTGTTAACGTTAAAAATTCTGTCGTATATCCGATAAGACCACGGGCAGGCACCATAAAAATAAGACGGACTTGTCCGTTTCCGTTATTAATCATATCTAACATTTCCCCTTTACGGGTACCTAATGATTCAATAATTGGGCCTGTATACTCGTCAGGGATATCGATTTGTACACGCTCAACAGGTTCACAACGAACCCCATCAATTTCCTTCACAATAACTTCTGGTTTAGAAACTTGAAGTTCATAACCTTCACGTCTCATATTTTCAATTAGAATCGATAAATGTAATTCCCCACGTCCAGAAACAACCCAACGGTCTGGAGATTCCGTATTCTCAACACGTAAACTTACATCTGTTTCTAATTGAGATTTAAGCCGTTCTTCAATTTTTCGAGATGTTAAATATTTTCCTTCTCTACCCGCAAACGGACTGTTATTTACTAAAAAGGTCATTTGTAGAGTAGGTTCATCTATTCTTAAAACAGGCAGAGGTTCTTGGCAGTCAATAGGACAAACTGTTTCACCCACATTGATATCTTCCATGCCTGATACTGCAACTAAATCGCCTGCAAATGCTTCTTCAATTTCTACACGTTTTAAACCAAAGAAACCAAAGATTTTCGTTACACGGAATTGTTTAACAGATCCATCCAATTTCATTAAAGCTACTTGTTGGCCGACTTTCATTGTACCTCTAAAAATTCGTCCGATTCCAATACGTCCAACATAATCATTATAGTCAAGTAAAGCAATTTGGAATTGTAAAGCTTCATCTCTATTATCGATAGGAGCTGGAATTTTTTCAATAATTTCATCGTACAATACTTGCATATTTTCATCTTGTTGATCTGGCGATTTGCTAGCAGTTCCATTTATACCTGATGCATAAATAACTGGGAATTCCAATTGATCTTCATTAGCATCCAATTCAATAAACAATTCCAATACTTCATCCACAACTTCTTCTGGTCGGGCAAAATCACGGTCAATTTTATTGACAACAACAATAGGTGTTAAATTTTGTTCTAATGCTTTTTTTAATACAAAGCGTGTTTGTGGCATACACCCTTCATATGCATCGACAACTAATAAAACACCGTCAACCATTTTCATAATTCTTTCCACTTCACCACCGAAGTCGGCATGCCCTGGTGTATCCAAAATATTAATCTTTGTATTTTTATATTGAATGGCAGTATTCTTCGCTAAAATGGTAATTCCACGTTCTCTCTCGATATCTCCAGAATCCATCGCACGTTCTTCAATATGTTCATTGCTACGGAAAATTCCTGATTGACGTAGAAGTTGGTCGACTAATGTCGTTTTTCCATGGTCTACGTGAGCTATAATTGCAATGTTGCGTATATCATTTCTTTTGTTCAAAGTTGTTCCTCCTGACTAATTAGTTGACATTGATATTTGCAAATAACCATTTGATTTCACATTCATTAATTTAAAGCTTTAGGCAATCTTCATACAACTGGTTATTTACTTTTTGTCCACTAAGTAAGAAAAGAGCAAAGTTCCCACCCAAAGACTTCTTACATCCGCCTTACGAGTGCCGAAGCTAGATTAAGGAAAGCAGAAAGCACACACTATAGTTCACTGCGTTTCTATGCTAAACAAATAATCTAACACCTAAAATTCATTCTTCCTTACTCTAAATAATGAAATTTAATTCTCATTATTAACTTACCTATTATATCACAGATGTAGAAAAGCAAAAAGAATTTATGTAAAATAGAGGATAGAAGATAGATTGTAACATCATAAATCGGGGTATTAAACCCTAGCAAGGAGGATCTTGTCAAATGAAAGAGATAAAATGGGTTTTCCTTCTGTTTGCCGTTGCTGCAGCCATGAGTATCATCGGAATCGGAATTGCGATTGCAGAAAGAAGTACCATTGGAATTATTGCTTGTATTATCGCCTTATTCGTGATCATGGGCCAAGGCTTTAAAACCAAGAAAAAAATGAGAGAGCAAGGGAATTTATAAGTAAATAGACCTTCAAATAAACGTCCCTTTACATAAAGGGACGTTTATGATGAATGTAAATTCGAGTGAACTACCCGTCAATGAATTGACTGAGCTTCTCGCTTCATCGGGCGGTCTATCGACCTGCCCTCCACGAAGGTTCATTCCGAACCTTGCAATGGTTTCAAATGAGTGGGTCTTTCCCACATGACAGGCATTATTTTACGTGGTGACTGTTCTTTCTTCACCACAACCCCATATAATGCAGTTTTCAAAGAACACTCGTTCTTGTAAGTAGTATATCATGTTTTGTCTTGCCATCCCACAAGGGGATTTCGACAAAAGCGTACTCTCATCTCTACTCTAAAGAGGTAGAGGATTCCCGTCCGCAATCCTAAAAAACCTCCTAAAGCCTTTTTAGATTATGAATGAGTATTTTTTAGTAAAAAACGTTCAAGAATTTCTTGATGTAATCCCGGCTTACTTACAAAAACAGGATTGACCCCCATTAAATTCAATGGGTTTCCCCCCAAGTCAGTCACAATCCCGCCAACTTCTTCCACAATCACTTTTCCTGCCGCAAAATCCCATGGTGATAATCGCATTGTGATATAACAATCTAATCGACCACTGGCAATGTAAGCCATTTCTATTGCTGCTGACCCAAAAGATCTCGTTCCTCTTACAGTATTGGCTAACGGGATTAAAATTTTCGGATCCATTCTTTTATTCCGAATAAGCCATGTGGCATTAATATTTAATATCGCTTCTTCTACCTTTTTTTGCTGTAGATTTGGAAGTTGTACGTCATTGAGAAAAGCTCCCTTCCCTTTTTCAGCAAAATATAATTCATCTTGAACGACATCATAAATATATCCTAAATGCCCGACTCCATCCTTGTACACCCCAATAGAAATAGCAAAGTTTCTTCTCTGATGAATAAAATTCATCGTTCCATCAATCGGATCAATAATCCAAACGACCCCGTTTAACGATTGTAATTTATCTCCAAACCCTTCCTCACCTAAAATTCGATGAGAAGGAAACTGTTCTCTTATGTTTCGAGCAAAAAATTGTTCAGTCTCTTTATCTATATTGGTAACTAAGTCATTAGGCTCAGATTTAGAAGAAATTTGTAAAGAATGAGTAAAAGATTCTCTTATACTCATTCCAGCTTCCATTATCCAACGTTTTGCATATGTATCAACTTCCGCCCAATTCATCATATATGCTTCCCCCATCATAGGATATCCTTCATTTTAATTAATAGCTTAACGAAAATTTAAGACCCATTCAAGTTTTCTTTACTACATATGGAAAACTTATTCAAATAGCTTATCCGTTTTTCTTTCTAACTCAACTTTCGCAGAGTGAAATCGACAAATAACCCTTGATATAACTAGGAAGGCCAGAGATCCACTGCTTAAGTTGACTTTGAATTAAATTTTTGATTTTCTTATTCGTCTTTTTTAACGCATCTT